>CALVRK010000116.1 GCA_944358565.1 uncultured Bacilli bacterium | reverse complement strand
TCAGGAGCAGAGTTTAGGATAAGAATTAATAGCCAAAGTTCTAGAAATTATACTACGGACAACAATGGAACAATTACAATAAATGACATACAAATAACACAAACAGGAACAGATACAATTACAATAGAGGAAATAACACCACCAACAGGTTATAACAAAATAATAAATACTTTAACAGTAACTGTAACAAAAACAGTACAAGGAGAGAGCTATATTGCAAGCAATGCTGAATTTACAACAGATACACAACCACAAGGAAGCACAATTAACTTAAGTAATGGTCTAATAACAGTAACCGTACCAAACGAAAAGATAAAAGGGTCATATAATTTACAATTAATAAAAAAGGATGCAGATAGTGATATAAATCTAGAAGGAGCAGAGTTTAATGTTAGAATAAATAATGGTACAACACAGTCATACACAACAGATGAAAATGGAATGATAAAAATAGACGGAATAGACATAACAACTACAGGAACAGACACTATAACCATAACAGAAACCAAAGCTCCAGAGGGATATTATCAACTAATCACATCATCATTAAATATAACAGTAACAAAAATAGTAGAAAATGGAAGATATACAATTAGCAGTGCAGTATTTGCAAATGAAGGAAACGCAAATGGAAGTACAATAACTTTAAGCGATGGTACTGTAATTGTAACAATTCCAAACAAAAAAATAACAGGATCATATAATTTAGAATTAATCAAAAAAGAAAAAAATACTACAACAGTATTACAAAATGCAAAATTCAGCATAAAAATTAATAATGGAGAAGCTACAGAGTATTCAACAAACGAAGAGGGAATTATTAAAATAGACAATATAGAAATAACACAGACAGGAACAGATATAATCACAATAGAAGAAATAGAGGCTCCAAGGGGATACAACAAACTAATAGATACATTAACAATAGAAGTAACGAAAATAATAAGTAATAATGCTTACATAGCAAGAAATGCTTCATTTACTAGCGACACAAATGCAAATGGAAGTACTGTTTCAATAAGTAATGGAACAATAACAGTAAATGTGCCAAATGAGAAGATGACAGGTTCATATAACTTACAACTAATAAAACAAGACAGTGAAAACCAAAATGCATTACAAGGGGCAGAATTTACTGTAAAGATAAATGATGGTAGAGAAAACCAATACATAACAAATAATATGGGAATTATATCAATAAATGATATAGAAATAACAGAAGAGGTAATAGACACAATTACTATAACAGAAACAGAAGCACCAGCAGGATATAATAAGTTAATAGATACATTAATATTAAATGTTACAAAAACTATAAATGGTGGAGCATACATAGCAAGTGATGTAGACTTTTCAGAAGAAACACAGGCAAATGGAAGCACAGTAAACATAAGCGATGGGCTAATAACAGTAACAGTTCCAAACGAAAAGAAAACAGGCTCATATAATTTACAAATAGTAAAACAAGACAGTAAAACAAAAGATATATTACAAGGAGCAAAATTCCAAGTAATAATAAATAGTGGAGAAGTTAAAGAATACATATCAGATAACAATGGGCTTATAACAATAAATGATATAGAAATAACAGAAGTGGGAACAGATACTATAAGAATAGAGGAAATAGAAGCACCATCAGGTTACAACAAATTAATAGGAACATTGATATTAAATGTAACCAAAACAGAAGAAGACGGTGAATATAAAGCAAGCAATATTCAATTTGGAAATGGTTCTCAAACAAATGGTGCAGAGGTAAAATTAGAAAATGGTTTAATAACATTAACAGTGCCAAACGAAAAAATAGCAGGTTCATATAAGCTACAATTAATCAAAAAAGACAGTAAAGATAACACACGCTTAGCAAATGCAATATTTAATGTAAAAGTAAATGATAATAGTTTAGGAAATTACACAACAGGTGTAGATGGAACAATAGAAACAGATACTATAAATATTGAGCAAACAGGAACAGATGTAATTACAATAGAGGAAACACAGGCACCAGCAGGATATAACAAAATAATAGATTTACTTAACATAAATGTGGAAAAAACAGAGCAAGATGGACAATATGTAGTAAGTAATGTGGAATTTGCAGAAGGAACAGAAACACAGGGAAGTATAGTAGAATTACAAGGCAATACAATAATAGTAACAATACCAAATGAGAAAATAACAGGTTCATATAAGCTACAATTAATCAAAAAAGATAGTAAAGATGAAACACGTTTAGCAAATGCAACATTTAATGTTAAAGTAAATAACAATAGTTTAGGAAATTACACAACAGGTGAAGATGGAACAATACAAACAGATACTATAAATATTGAACAAACAGGAACAGATGTGATTACAATAGAGGAAACACAGGCTCCAGAAGGATATAATAAAATAATAGATATACTTAACATAAATGTAGAAAAGGTAAACAAAGATGGTAAATACATAGCTAACAATGTAAGTTTTGAAGAAGGAACAGATACAAAAGGAAGTACAGTAGAATTACAAGGCAATACAATAATAGTAACAATACCAAATGAGAAAATAACAGGTTCATATAAGTTACAATTAATTAAAAAAGATAGTAAAGATGACACACGTTTAACAAATGCAACATTTAATGTTAAAGTAAATAACAATACTTTAGGCAATTACACAACTGGAGAAGATGGAACAATACAAACAGATACTATAAATATTGAACAAACAGGAACAGATGTAATTACAATAGAAGAAACACAGGCTCCAGAAGGTTATAACAAAATAATAGATATACTTAACATAAATGTAGAGAAAACTGAGCAAGATGGAAAATACATAGCAAGTAATGTAAGTTTTTCAGAAGGAACAAATGCAAATGGAAGTACAGTAGAGTTGCAAGGAGATACAATAATAGTAACAATACCAAACGAAAAAATAACTGGTTCATATAATCTACAACTAGTTAAAGTAGATGGATTAAATCAAGCCACTCTAGAAGGCGCAAAATTTACTGTAAAGATAAATGATGGAGAAGCGGCAGAATATACAACAGACCAAGAAGGAAAAATTACAATTAACAGCATAAATATTACTCAAATAGGAACAGATACCATAACAATAAACGAAACACAAGCACCAACAGGTTATAATAAAGTAATAGGAGAGTTACAAGTAAATGTAACAAAAACAATAAGTGATGGAAAATATGTTGCAAGCAGAGCAGAATTTACAACCAATACACAACCACAAGGAAGCACAATTAATCTAGAAAACGGATTAATAACAATAACAGTACCAAACGAGAAACAAACAGGAGGTTATGGAATACAACTAATAAAACAAGATGGAGAGAATCAAAATCCATTACAAGGAGCAAAATTTGAAGTAACAATAAATAATGGAGAAACAGTAGAATATACAACAGATATAAATGGAACATTTAGAATAGACAATATAGCAATAACAGAGCCAGGAACAGATACAATTACAATAACAGAAACAGAAGCTCCAATAGGGTATAATAAGCTAATAGACACATTAACAGTAGAAGTAAATAAAGAAGAACAAAATGGAGAATATATTACAAATAGCGCCACATTTACAGATGAAACAAATGCAAATGGAAGTACAGTAAAT
>CALVRK010000115.1 GCA_944358565.1 uncultured Bacilli bacterium | reverse complement strand
CTAAACATAAATCTTTCTGGAAATCTATTGATATGCCTTTTAACAGCTAAATTAATAGTCTTAGTTCCATTCACACATTCATAAAGTCTAGCCAAATCACTATCAAACATTACTTGTTTTCCTCTTATCTCATAAATTAAATTTTCTATTTTTATATTATCCTTATTAATAATCTCATTCATAGTAAACCTCCAAATCTTTTAATTTGCCATCATAAAGTAAACTGACAATATCTATTACTTCCTCTTTACACCCCAATTTTTCCGCATACTCAAGCAATTTTTTCATATCTCTTTTACCACTTTTCAAATATTTTTTTACACTATACTTCACCATATCTAAATCTAGTCTTTTACGAAATTTAATAATATCACATATTGACCTTTCTAAATCATAAGCTTTAACTTTATTACCAAACTTAGTTTTAACTTCTATAAGCCCAAGCTCATAAATATCTTTACTAACATAAAATACATTATGTTTTTTTAATTTATAATTAAAATAATTATTACAAACAGTAATATCAAATTTACCACTTTTGTTCTTAGAAAAACCTTGAAGAAAAAGAGCCGAAAAATGCGAATAAATAACATTTGGTAAATCTAAAGAAAATATAAAATAATCATCTTCCATTTTATCAGTACTCATATAAATACCAGTTCCAACTTTCTTTATCAAACCTTTTTCCACCATAATCTTTAAATACATCCTATGTATTCCAAGACTAGTTAATAATTTAGAAGTAACATAACCATTATTAACATTAAGTAATTCTTTAATAATATCTGCAAAACTATTCTTTTTAAATTCACTTATATCAATATTTTCCATACTACCACCTTTACTAACTTTAAACAAATATAACAAATATCATTAAAAAAGTCAAACTAAAATCAAAAAAAATATAAATTATAAAACCTATAATTTCTTTACCTTAATAAAAGTCAAATATTGATTTTAAAAACAGCATGACATTAACTTTAAATTAGTCAAAAAAAAAGTAGCCATAACAGCTACTTACAAATATTTCTTAACCTTATCAAACTCTTTAGAATCATCTAAATCAGTTTTAGCTAAAGATTCAAATAATTTCTTTTGATCTCTTGATAATTTTTTTGGTGTAATAACATTTAAAATGATATACATATCACCTTTACGGCCATTATTCACATCAGATACACCCTTACCTTTAAGTCTAAGCTTATCACCACTTGAAGAACCAGCAGGCACGCTAACCTTAACTGTACCATATAAAGTTGGAACCTCTATCTTACCTCCAAGTACGGCATCCGTAATCGTAACTGGCATATCTAAATAAATGTCACTATCTTCTCTTTCAAATATTGGATGTTTTCTAACATAAAACTCTAAATAAATATCACCATTAGGTCCACCATTAACTCCAGCTTCTCCCTTACCAGAAATTCTAAGTTGATTTCCAGTATCTACACCAGCTGGAATCGTAACCTCAATATCTTTATTTTTCTTAACCCTGCCTGTTCCGCGGCAAGTTTTACAAGTGTTTTCAAATATAGTTCCACTTCCACCACATTTATCACAAGTCGTTCTTGTCATAAATGAACCAAATAAAGTTTGTTGCTGTCCAGTAACTGTGCCAGAGCCATGACACTTATCACAAGTCTTAGAGCCATGTCCACCTGCACCACCACAGTCATCACATTTCTCATTCAAAGTTAAATTAATCGTTTTCTTACATCCAAATGCAGCCTCTTCAAAATCCAAATCAATTTGAATAACTCTATCTGGCCCTTTTTGCTTTCTGCTTCCTCTAGAACTTCTTCCACCAAAAGAACCAAAGCCTGAAGAAAAGCCACCACCAAACATATCAAAAATATCATCTAAATTTATGTCGCCAAAATCAAAGCCTGAAAAGCCACCATAACTTCCGCCAGCACCTCCGGCGCCTCCACTAAAGGCCGCATGACCAAACTGATCATACTGTCTTCTTTTATTTTCATCAGATAAAACAGCATAAGCTTCCTGCGCTTCTTTAAACTTTTCAGCCGCATCTGGCTCCTTAGAAACATCTGGATGGTATTTCTTAGCTAACTTCCTAAAAGCACTTTTTATCTCAGCTTCACTCGCATCTTTAGAAACGCCTAATACTTCATAATAATCTCTTTTATTCATCTAATCACCTACTTCGGTAAATATTTTTAAACTCCTCTATTAAACCTCTAAATGTATCAAGTGCCTGCTCTATAACCTTAGGACTATTCATATCAACGCCAGCTACCTTAAGCTCATCTATTGGATCCTGACTACCACCTAAAGTCAAAAACTTCAAATAATTATTCAAAGCCTCTTTATCACCTTTCATAATATTTTCTGCTATATAATTAGCTGCCGCTAACCCTGTCGCATATTGATACACATAAAAGTCATAATAGAAATGTGGAATCTTTTCCCATTCATATCTAATCTCTTTATCACTAATCATATTATGACCAGAATATTTTTCATATAACTTATAATATTC
>CALVRK010000114.1 GCA_944358565.1 uncultured Bacilli bacterium | reverse complement strand
TTAAGTGCACTGTTCATAATATCAGTCCTTTACAAGGAATAATTATATATGAAATTAAATTATTTGTAAAATTATCAATGGTATGTTAATACATGAATAATATATGATATAATGAGAATGAATTTAAATGTAGTGGAGAGAGTATTATGAAAAAAATTAAAATAATTATTTTTTTGCTTATTATTAATGTATTAAGCATTAGTGGGGTAAGTGCGGCTAGTAACCCATATAAACAAAGTGGTCCTTATGGTACAAACTGTACTTGGTATGCTTGGAAAATGGCCTACGAAAAAGCCGGTATAACTTTGCCAGGATGGGGTAATGCGAAAGAGTGGTATAGTGATGCTAAAAGTGCTGGATATAGTGTAGGAACTACTCCCAAAGCTAACTCTATTATTGTTTGGGGTGGCTGGACTTCATATGGACATGTTGGCTATGTTGAAAGAGTATCTGGAAATACCCTTTATGTATGGGATTCAACTGGGCCATGTATAGATGAAAACGATTCAACTTATAAAGAATGTATGGCAAGCAGTTGGTGCGAAGACACTGATAAAGCTTGTAAAGCAAAAGCTCCAAAAGCTGCCTGTGAATATACCATTTCCCCAGATAGGTATGGAATAACTGGATACATTTATTTGAGTAATGCTCCTAAAAAGAGTTCTACTTCATCTAGTAAACAAAACTCTGCTCAAACAGTTATAGAAACAAAATCAAACAATGCCAATTTAAAAACTATTGAACTAAGCGAAGGGAAAATAGAATTTAATAAAGATACTTTAGAATATACCATTAATGTTAAAAATAAAGTTGATAAAATAAAAGCTAACTCTACCTTAGAAGATTCAAAAGCATCAGTTGAGGGTAATGGCGAATACGAACTTAAAGCTGGAGTTAATGAAATAAAATTATCGGTCAAAGCCGAAGATGGGACAGTTAAAGAATATAAAATTAAAGTAATTAGAGATATAAAAGAAAAAACGTCTAGAAAGAAATTAGAAACCAATTATACAAATTTGATAATAGTTATTATAATCGATGTAGTAATTATTCTTGTAACTATTATTACATTAATAATCATTCATAAAAAACACTGCAAAAAAGAAACATCAAAAAACATATCAAAAAAATAACATATAATATATTGGTGATAATATGTTTAATATAAATGATGCCATATATGCCGCTAATATATTAGGGGTAACCTTTGATAAATATACTATAGAAGAATTTTTAGATGGCATAAATATTGAACTAGAACATGGCTTAATTAATCCAAAAACCAATGTTACTAATAATGATTTAATAATAACAGCTAAAATCGCTTTAGCGCACCTAAATGAATTTCCAAACTATTATAATAAAAAATACGGCCTAAAAGCTTTTGAAGACTTCTTAAAATACAAAGAAACCAAATCTTAAACAAGACTTGGTTTTTTAATTACTTTTTTTAAACTTATTAATAACTTTTACAAACAAAACTAAATAGAAAATTGAAATAACAAAGCCCGCACAGACATCACTAACATAATGAACACCTAAATAAACTCTGCTAAAACCAATTAAAATAATCAAAATCGATAAGCCAACAATTAAAACCATTTCAAATATTTGTTCTTATAAATAACGCAAAATAAAAACTAGACTAAGAAATCAAAAAAATGTAAAATATTATTAAGAAAAGA
This sequence comes from uncultured Bacilli bacterium, assembly GCA_944358565.1. Classification (GTDB taxonomy): domain Bacteria; phylum Bacillota_I; class Bacilli_A; order RF39; family UBA660; genus Coprosoma. The sequence continues at coordinate 842 of CALVRK010000114.1, read as the reverse complement.
GGTAATATAAATGTCATTAACAAAAGCAAAAGAACATTTAAAAAAATATGGATTAGAAGATAAAATAATGGAATTTTCAGTTTCGTCCGCAACTGTCAAAGAAGCTGCCATTGCTTTAAATTGTAAAGAAGAAGAGATTGCGAAAACATTAAGTTTTATTATAGATGATAAACTAATTTTAATCGTAACTTCTGGTGATCAAAAAATAGATAATTCTAAATATAAAGCCGAATTTCATACAAAAGCCAAAATGATTCCTTTTGAAGAAGTCGAAACTAAAATAGGTCATGGAGTAGGTGGTGTTTGTCCATTTGGTATAAATGATGATGTAAAAGTTTATCTAGATACATCATTAAAAAGGTTTAAAACCATTTATCCTGCCTGCGGCACAAGTAATAGTGCCGTAAAACTAACCATAGAAGAATTAGAAAAAACATCTAACTATATAAAATGGATAGATGTATGTAAAAGTGCAAAATAAATATTTGCCATAAAGTTAAATATATGATAAAATGCATATAGATGAGAGAAATCTCATAAAATAAAAAAGGAACATTCAATACCGCAATGTTGAATGCGACCAATTTGATTGCCGCACCTAAATCATTGAAGCAAATGAGTTAGGTGCCTTTTTCTATTTAAATAATATAATAAATATTAAAATAAATAGAAGGGAGATTATGGCATAAAGAGCTTTTTCTCTTTTAGTCATAAACACCACCTCCTTTTTTAAAAAGAGGTCGCACCAACTCTATTGAATATTCCTTGATATAATTATAACAAACAGTTATATAAATTACAATATTAAAACAGGCAATAAGAATAAAATCTTGTGTCTTTTC
>CALVRK010000113.1 GCA_944358565.1 uncultured Bacilli bacterium | reverse complement strand
TCTTTAGTTATACTTTCTTTATCATCATAATCATTTTGTAAAATCATTAGTGCTGAAATTGCTGTATTAAATTTCATACTTTTGATATCATTTGTTACTTTTTTAATAGTTTTATGAACTAGTGATTCGTTAGTGTATCCTTCTTTATCATTTAGTTTTTCGCCATCATTCCATACTCTATCTAAGAATCTTTTACAACCTTTTAAGCTATTAATACTCCAAGCGGCATCTTTTTCATAGTCACCTATGAACATTTCATAGAGTCTTAAAGCATCAGCACCATACTCTTCTACTACATCATGTGGATTTATAACATTACCTTTTGATTTACTCATCTTTTCGCCATCAGGTCCTAGAATCATGCCATGAGATGTTCTAATATCAATTGGTTCTTTGTTTGGAACTAGACCAATGTTATATAAAAACTGATTCCAGAATCTAGCATATAGTAAGTGGCGAGCAGTGTGCTCCATACCACCATCATACCAGTCTACTCTGCCCCAATAATTTAAAGCATCTTTGGAAACAAACTCTTTATCATTATGAGGATCCATATATCTTAAGAAATACCATGATGAACCAGCCCAGTTAGGCATAGTATCAGTTTCTCTACGGGCTTTGCCACCACATTTTGGACAAGTGGTATTAACCCACTCTTCAATATTAGCAAGTGGACTTTCGCCATCTTCAGTTGGTTCATAGTTAGCGACATCGGGAAGTAGAACTGGCAAGTCTTCTTCTTTAACTGGTTGCCATCCACAGTGCTCGCAGTAAACTAGTGGAATTGGTTCACCCCAGAATCTTTGTCTTGAGAAGATCCAATCTTGAAGGCGATAATTTACTTTACTATTACCTATTTTTCTTTTAGTAATTTCATCGATCATTTTTTTGATGGCTTCTTCTTTATTTGTCATGCCATTTAGAATGTCTGAATTGATGTATTTTCCTTCACCAATATAAGGCAAAGAATCTCCTTCGATTACTGGAATAATGTCAATATTATATTTAGTTGCAAATTCATAATCTCTATCATCATGAGCTGGAACAGCCATAATAGCTCCTGTACCATAACTCATCATGACATAGTCAGCGGTCCAAATTTGAATTTCTTTATTTGTAAATGGATTGATGGCTTTAATACCTTCGATTTTAACACCAGTTTTTTCTTTAGCAAGTTCTGTTCTTTCAAACTCTGTTTTGGTTTTGGCATATTCCCTATATTTTTTAATTTCATCCATATTAGTAATTTTATCTTTTAAGGTTTCAAAAATTGGATGTTCAGGGGCTATAACCATAAATGTTGCACCATAAATAGTATCTGGTCTAGTAGTATAAACTTTTAATTTTTCGTTAGTATCTTCAATTTCAAAATCTATTTCAGCACCAGTAGATTTACCGATCCAATTTATTTGACCTAATTTAACTCTTTTACTGAAATTAGTATCATTTAAGCCTTCAAGTAAATCTTCAGCATAATCACTCATTCTAAGCATCCATTGTTCTTTTTCTTTTTGAACAACTTTAGAACCACATCTTTCACAAACACCACCAGCTGAATCTTCATTTGATAGACCAGTTTTACAAGTTGGACACCAGTTGATATTCTTTTTAGTTTTATAAGCCATACCGTGCTCATAAAATTTTAAGAATTGCCATTGCGTCCATTTATAGTATTCTGGGTCCGTAGTTGCAAATTCCCTATTCCAATCAAAGGAAATACCTAACTCTTCTATTTGATGTTTAAAGGTTTTAATATTTTCTTTAACGGCATCTTTTGGATGAATATGATTTTTAATAGCATATTGTTCGGCAGGAGCACCAAAAGCATCCCAACCCATTGGGAACAGTACATTATAACCTTCCATTCTTTTTTGTCTTGCGACAGTATCTAGAGCTGTATAACTTCTAGCATGTCCAACGTGGAGTCCCGCTCCTGATGGATATGGAAATTCAACTAGTAAATAATACTTTTCTTTTTTATCATTATTTTTAGCAGCAAACGTTTGATGAGCTTGCCAATATTTTTGCCATTTCTTTTCGATTTCTTTATAATTATACATTTTGTTTTCCTTCTTTCTTTTTGTAAACTATACTAAGTAATTTATACATTAAAAGCATGAGTGGAACCAAAATAACAAAAGCCACTAACATTTTTAAGATAAAGTTTTGAATTAATTGAATAACAGTAAAGGTAAAAGCAATAATAAAAGCATTAGTTAAAGCGAGAGCTTGCGCAAATCCCTTTAAATTTATCTTTTTAAAATCCAATTTATATGCTTTTTCGAAGAATATTACTTGTTTACTACTTTTAAATTTTTCAAAACCTTTCTTACGGTATATAACAAATATACTATAAACTAAATAAATGATAATAAAACAAATTATGAATGTTAATAAATAATCCATTTTTTCCTCCTTTAAAATAAAAAAGTATTATGAATATAAGGGCGTCATGAACGCGGTACCACCTCTTGCTGTGCATTGTTCCAATCCTTATATATAATTAAAAACTTTCATAACTGCTTTTAATTATATCATTAAATGG
>CALVRK010000112.1 GCA_944358565.1 uncultured Bacilli bacterium | reverse complement strand
GCACATACAAACGTTCTTGTAAATAACTTCTTGCAAACTTTTACCTTTTACAAAGCAAATTCCTAGTAAATAAAAAAGAAAATGAGTTTATTGTTCATTTTCTTTTATCATATTTAAAAATTGCTCTTTTAATTCTGGGTATAATTTAAAAAATTGGTCTATGTTTATTCCTCTATTTTTCCACCTTATAACTTTAGGAATTAAATCGCTATTATCTTTGGAAAGAAAATAAGGTCTATTTGGGTATAAATAAAGTTTTAATTCTCCACTTTCATTTAATTCTTTAAGTTTTTCAAAAATGTTATCTATATGTTCTTCATAGATAACATCTTCATCGTAATCACTAACTAGTTCTGCTGACCAACCAGTTTTTCCTGAAATAAAATTTTTACCATTTAATGTATAAAGTGAACCAGAAGCATTAAAAATATTTTTAAACATATTTTCTTTTCTTTCCACTAAAATTACTGGATTATTTTCTGTTCCATCACCACTTAAATAATAATATAAATCACTACCTTTATGGCTGATAAAAATTGTAGAAATTGCTTTAGATAAAGTTGCATATACCCAAGACTTACCATGAGTGCTTTTATTTCTTTTAATTATTTTTAGACCTTGATGTATACTTCCGTGATATACAGGACTTATTGTTTCTTTCATATTTACCTTCTTCTATTTTTAATTATTATAAATCCATATATTTAATTTACCTTTAGCTGTTATTTTAATATTTAATTGTTGGATATTTTGTAAAATCCAAGCATATCTTCCAACTTCATATATACCTAATTTATATTCTTCAGGATAATTGGTTTTTAGATATTTTATAAATTCTGCAGTCATATATATGCAATCTACAAGTTCAGCTTTACAAATGATTTTGCCATAATTCATATTATGTTGTTTTACTAATGACGACATTTGTTTATTATTTATCGTTTTTTAAAATTATTTAGATTTCCCAACGTGGATATATATTTCCCATCGGTAACTGATTCTCTAACTATGAGTTTATATATTTTTTTACCATTGCATTATAAATGTTGCATACGGTTCTTGAACTGTTAAGACTTTCATTATAAATCGGATTATTTAACCTTTCTTTTTATTAAAGCCTTTCCTTGAAATAAATATTCTTTCTTTTTTTCGGCTTCTTCAGTAAAAGTAGGATTCCAATAAGATTCAGCTACTTTAATGGCTTGAGCTATAGTTAAATTGTTATCAGGAATATAAACATCGCTAGTTTTAAATAAATTTCCCGTTAAATCTAATTCAAATATTTCTTTGCCTCTTAAAATGTTTAACCAATAATATAAATTATCTTTATCGGTTACCCATATTGAATGTAGTCTACTTGGACATAATTGGAATTTTTCTCTGCGGCATATTTCTAATGCGGCTTCACATTTGGTACGATTGGCATTATGTATAATTCTATAAGCGTCTTTTAATATAGTTTGAACGGCTTTTGGAGTTAATTGAGTATGATCATCGGCTAAGTATTTTTGTAATAGATCGGCTAAGCTAACTAAACTACCATCTGAGCATACAACATTTGTATTAAAATATGGGATTGATAGGCCGCATTCAGAATAAAAGGTATCATCTATAATAAGTTCTTTCCCTTCTTGCCAAATTTCGTCATACTCATTTGGAGTATGAATGTGAAACATCGTTTTATTTTCTACTTGCATATAAACTCTTTTCCCTTTCTGCTACCAATAATTATTATATATTTTTTGGCGAGAAAAGGCAATTATTTATTATAAAAGGTATTTAATAATGTTTATTTTTCTTTTAGAAAATTCAACAAATTTATAAATGTTGAATCTTGAGAATAAACAAGATCAAAGTGATTTTTAAAATTTTTAAGTTTATGACAATCATCATAATTTAGAAAACCAACTTTAAGTATTTTCTTATTTTCTTTTAAATAAACCTTACTATCATCTATATTATCGCCTAAGATGATAACCTCATCTTTATTTTTTAAAACATTTTGTATTTTAATAGGTACTTCTATCTTATTTTTATTTAGAGAATGAATTATTTTATTTCTTAAAGATTTAACTTTATCATCTTTAAATTTGAAGATATTCGCAATAATATAAATATTATTATAAAAGCAATTATTTTGCTTTAAAGCATTTTCAATAATGCTAGAAATTCCAGCGGAAACTATAATTACGGGAATGTTATTCTCGTTTGTAAATTTTAAGAAATCAGTTACACCTTCTCTTATAATTATAGATGTACTTCGCCCTATTTCATTAATTTGGCTTTCTTTTACATTGTATTTTATCAGCATATTTACATGTTTGGTATACCATTTTTTCATCTTTTCATTTTTTATCTTATAATCAAGATTATCGTTTTGTTCGATTGGTAAATAATAATTGTTGTTGTTAAGACTTTTTTCAATATATTCTTTATTAATGTTGGGAATACTTGATAGTATACCCCAACAATTTTGACTATCTTTGGTGGTTAAGGTATGATCAAAATCAGTTATTATATATAATCTATCTAGATTAAAAAAATTTTTATCCTGCATTTTATCACCTATTTTAATTATATTAAAATAAAT
>CALVRK010000111.1 GCA_944358565.1 uncultured Bacilli bacterium | reverse complement strand
GAGGCTCTAAAAGAGGAATAATATGTTAGACACTTTCATTACATCTTTTAAATTAAAAAACACTTACCGTGTTAATAGTGTCATCTATTCACTCAAACAGTTACCTTTAATTAAAAAAATATTACCAGAAAGTCTATATAAAAATAAAGCTTTAAAAATAATTGGTAATATCATTAGTATACTTATGGAAATAGGCAGCATATTCTTAGGTAAACTCTTATATATTTTCTTTTGTATCACATCCATGTTACCAGTTTTTAAATTAGAAAGTGCAAATACATTTATTCATATATTTTTATTTCTAACTATTATTGGTGGCATCATGAACACCTACATGTTTAACCCTACAAAAGATAAATACTATGCCATGATAATCATGAATATGGATGCCAAAAAATATACTATTTCTAACTATATTTATTCCATGATAAAAACATTTATTGGCTTTATGCCATTTACTATAATCTTTGGACTATTATCTAAAATACCACTATATATATGTATAATTATGCCTATTTTTGTCGTCATGGTCAAAATGATTTTCAGTGCCTACGTTTTAATAGACTATAAAAAAACTAAAATAGCTAAAAATGAAAACAAATTAGAAAAATTTACTTGGATAGTAATCTTCATCTTGCTTTTACTTGCTTATGGACTTCCTTATATAGGTATAATTATTAATCAAACTATTTTCTTAATCAGTTTTATCATTAGTTTAATTTTAGGTATTTTATCTATCAAAATAATAAACTCATTTGATAAATATAAACAAATATATAAACAAATTTTAACTAATGAAAACGTTTATGCCACAGAAAATGCGAAAAACAGTCAAACAATTAAAGAAAATGCCTCTAAACAAATAGAGTTAGATAAATCATTCACAAGTAATAAACATGGTTTTGCCTACTTCCACGAACTATTTGTCAAAAGACATAGTAAAATATTAACCAAAGCTGTCAAAAAACAGTCTATGGTCATAATCGGTATTTTTGCCGTTTTAACTATTGTAGTTTTAAAAAACAAAGATATTGCTAAAAGAGTAAATGATCTATTATTAATATATTTACCATACTTTGTTTTTGTAATGTATATTTTAAATAGGGGTACTACTGTAACCCAGGCCATGTTTATGAACTGCGACCACAGTATGCTTACATACCGTATATATCGAACTTCAAAAGTTATTTTAGGCGTATTTAAAGAAAGACTAAAAACATTAATATTAATAAACTTAATTCCTGCTATTTTAATTGGAGCAGGATTAACACTCCTTTTATATCTATCAGGCGGAACCATAGAAAAATTAAATTATATAATCTTATTTACCTCAATCATAGCTATGAGTATATTTTTCTCAGTTCATTATTTAGTTATGTATTATTTACTCCAGCCCTATAATGTAAATACGGAAATGAAAAGTAGTACTTATTCAGTAGTTCAAGGTTTAACTTATTTTGTGTGCTACTTCTTCATTGGTGAAAAACTTCCAACATTCTATTTTGGCCTAGCTACTATCATTTTTAGTATAGTATATTCTTTAGTATCTTTAATTTTAGTTTATAAAAAAGCACCTAAAACTTTTAAATTAAGAGTGTAAAATGTTATATAAATCATATTATAAATCGCCTTTAGGCATACTTACTTTAATAAGTGATAAAGATACTTTAAATTATATTTTGTTTGAAAATGATAGATTTTATGAAAGTTTAAAAGCCAAAGCTATAGAAAAAGATTTAAAAATATTTAAACAAGCTAAAAATTGGTTAGACAAATATTTTAAAGGTCAAAAACCTAATATAGATGATATAAAAATAAAACCTAAAGGAACTATATTTCAAATCAAAGTTTGGAACGTTTTAAAAACCATTCCTTATGGAAAAGTAGTCACATATGGTGACATTGCTAAAAAAATAAATTCTAAAATGTCATCAAGAGCTGTAGGAAGTGCAAACGCACATAATCCAATTCCAATTATTATTCCGTGCCATAGAGTAGTGGGAGCTAATAATAATTTAACAGGTTATAGTGGCGGAATAGAAAACAAAATAAAACTGCTTAAATTAGAAGGTATTGATATAGAAAAATATAAACCGCCGAAAGGAGAATAAGGATGCAAAGATGTAAATGGTGTAACTTAAATAACCCCATTTATGTAAAATATCACGACGAAGAGTGGGGAGTCCCAACTTATGACGATCAAAAATTATTCGAGCTTTTAATCTTAGAATCATTCCAAGCTGGACTTTCTTGGGAATGCATTTTAAATAAAAGAGAAAATTTTAAAAAAGCTTATGATAACTTTAATATTGATAAAATTGTTAATTATGATGAAAATAAAATAAATGAACTAAAACAAAATCCTGGTATCATAAGAAATAAATTAAAAATCAAAGCTTCAATTAATAATGCCAAAATATTTAAAAAAATAGAAAAAGAATATGGCTCATTTTCTAAATATATTTGGTCTTTTACCAATAATAAAGTAATATATGAAACAAATAAAACTTCATCAGAATTATCTGATAAAATATCAAATGACCTAAAAAAAAGAGGTATGACCTTTGTTGGAACAACTATAATATATGCTTACTTGCAAGCCACCGGCATCATTAATTCTCATGACGAAAACTGTTTTAAGAAAGGAAATCAAAATGGATAAAGTAATTAATTTAACTATAGAATATAT
>CALVRK010000110.1 GCA_944358565.1 uncultured Bacilli bacterium | reverse complement strand
ATACTATCTAAATCAAATCTTCTTGGTAACATTCTCATATTCATTCCTTCTTTCTTTTACAATTATGTTATACCACTCTTTTTAGCACTTGTCAAGAGCGAGTGCTAAAAAAAGACAAAAATTTTAAAAAGATGATCAACCGACCATCTTAACACGTTCATTCATTCTTTTTTCACCAAGTAATCTCATAATTTCATATAAATCTGGTGTATTTGCTTTGCTAGTTAAACTAACTCTAACAACTGTACTAAAATCAGCAATACTTCCTTTAAAATTATCAGGATTCTCTTTATATTCCTTCATTTCACCCGCATAACCAAGCTCTATAGCTGCTTTTTTCATATTATCAAACCAAATATTTTTATCATCTTTTTCATTATAATATTTATTCAAATAAACATCTAAAATATTTTTTATTTCGCACTTTTCAGTAACTTTTTGCCATTCATATTCTTTTGGTTTAAATAACTCATCATACATATACCAAACTTGATTTTTAACATCACCAAAATATCCAATATCTTTACGAGGTTTCTTTTGCTCTCTTTCAATATTAAATATTTTAGTAGAATATTCTTTATATTTTTCTAAAAGTGAAGCAAAATCTTTATCATAAATCAAAGCCCAATTTAATGTCATATCATATACTTCACTTGCCTTTAATGTACTAATATAATTTTTAGAAATATTCATAAGTTTATCGTGATCAAATAAACTTCCACCTACCGGCATCTTTTTAAAATCTAAAACAAACTCTGAAACATCTTTATCCTTATTTTGATTCATCCACATTTCAAAATTAGAATTAGCTACCGTCTCTAAATAAAGCATAACCGCCTTATTAGGAATACCTTTTTCATGATAATAACTGATAGCTGCTTCTGGATCTTTTCTTTTACTAAGTTTTCTTTTAGTCCCATTATCTTCAATTGTAATTGGTGAAATATGCGCATATTTAGGAACTTTAAATCCCAAATATTCAAATAATTGAACATGAACGGGAACTGAAGAAAGCCACTCATCACCTCTAATAACATGCGTTGTTCTCATTAAATGATCGTCAACCGCATGAGCAAAATGATATGTTGGAAGGCCATCAGATTTAATAATAACAATATCTTGATCATTTTCTGGAAGTTCCATTTTACCTTTAATTTCATCTTTAAATTTAAATCTGTGGTTAAAATTACCTTTAGACTTTAATCTAATAATATATTTTTCACCATTTTCTATTTTTTCAATTGCTTCTTCCATAGATAAATTACGGCATCTTGCATAATAACCATAATAACCTATTCTCTCTTTATGTTTTTCTTGTCTTTCTCTATCTTCTTTTAAACTCTCTTGCGAGCAAAAACAAGGATAAGCCTTATCTTCAATAATTAATTTTTTTGCTAAAGCTTTATAAATATCTTCTCTTTCACTTTGTATATAAGGGCCATAATTACCCTTATCACCATCAATAGTAACACCCTCATCAAACGTAATATCAAAATTAGCTAAATCAGTAATTATTTTGTTAACCCCATCTTCAATGCTTCTTTTTTGATCAGTATCCTCTATTCTTAAAAAGAAAACACCATTTGTTTGTTTAGCCATCTTTCTTGCAATAAAAGCGGCATATAAAGCTCCTAAATGAACAAACCCTGTTGGACTAGGTGCATATCTTGTAACGATAGCTTTATCATCTAATTTTCTTTCCGGATATAACTTTTCATAATATTCAAAGTCGTGTTTAGTTTTTAATAATCTATCAGCAAATTCTTTTCTATCCATAATATCCCTCTTTCCTTTAATATTATCTTATAAATATTCTTAAAAATCAATGATAAAAGAAAAAAACTCAAAATTTTGAGTTTTATTCAGTAGGAGTATCATCAGTTTCATCACTAGGACTAGGCGGAGTTACTTCCTCACCTTTTTCACCATCACTACCTGGCGTTCCTGGAACTTTATCTGATACATTTTCATCATCTTTATCATCAGTATTTTTATCAGTATTATCCGAAGAATTTGAAGATGAACTACTTGAAGAACTAGAACTACTAGAAGAGTTTGTAGTTCCACCAGCAGTTACTGTAATTGATTTAACATCTTCTATATTAGCTCCTGATGGAACACTTTGACTAATTACATAACCATTTCCACCCTTAACATTCAAACTAATACCATGTTGTGAACAGTAAGATCTAACATAATCAACTGTCTTACCAACAAAACTTGGAAGTTGAACTAAAGATCTTTCTCCAGTTTCGTCTGCTCCAATAACTTCTTTTTCATAAGGTGTATTTACATCAAAGCTAAATGATTTAACCACCTTAGTTTTCTTTTTACCCAAATTTTCTTTCATCGCATTAGAAACAGCTTTTACACTATCATCATATAAAACAAAGTTATAAAGTGATAAATTAGTTCCACCATAGTCATATATTCTAGCGTCATAACCATTTAATTTTAATCTTTGAATACCAAGTACATCAGCCATATTATCCATACCACTACTTTTAGCGGCTACATCTTTAAATACATTATATAAAGAAAGTATCTGATCAGTGCTCATATTAGTTACCATATTATTACTAATTGTATCAAGTAATTTATATACAGTATCCAAATTATCTATATCTTTAAATTTATTCAAAATAGCTGTAACAACTTCTTGTTGGTGCTCACCACGAATAAAATCATTACTTGTATAATTTGTCCACT
>CALVRK010000109.1 GCA_944358565.1 uncultured Bacilli bacterium | reverse complement strand
AATATCATCTATTTGTTTAGTAGGTTTACTTTTTACAAGTTCGACAGCTAGGTCAGTTCTTAAGATACTATTTTTTAAATCGACTTCGTGATTCATGTTTTCACCTCTGTTTTATTGTGGACTATGAGGATAAAATTATACTTATTTTTAAAATTTATTTGTTTGAGGATACAAAACTGTTGATTTTTCATTATAATTTTGTTAAAATGGTTATACATGTGGCTTGGAGGTGAAATTATGGCCAACTTAAAGAATGCGAAAAAAAGAATTTCTGTAAATATTAAAAAAGAAGCAAGAAACAATGAATATTCTGCTAGTGCGAAAACTGCTGTTAAAAATACTCTAAGAGCTATTGCTAAAAAAGATAAAGCACAAGCTGAAGCTAATTTAAAAACTGCCATTAAAAGAATCGACAAGGCAGCTGGAGCTGGAGTAATCGCTAAAAATACTAGTGCTCGTAAAAAATCAAGATTAACAAAGAAAGTAAATGCGATGGAGTAATTTACTTTTTTATTTTATAGGAGTGATTAGATGAATAAAAAATGCGGCTTTTTTACTACTGTTTTATTTTGTATATTATTTGTAGTTGCTTTTACTTATCGCGAAGATATTGTCAATTTTGTCATGAGTTCGGCAATTCAAAATAAACAAGTAACTTTGCCTAATGAAGAAGTGAATTTAAATGATTTTGAATTTGGTTTTGTAAAGGAAACTGATGATTTTCATGTCAACAATAAACAAGATATTTTAAATGTTATATATACTGTATTAAATCATGGCTTAACTGATCTTACTTTTTACTGCGATAAAGATTATAAAAATTGTCAAAATGATTTAAGTGATATATCTAATGATCAAACCTTACTTTCTACTATAAATAATTTTGTTTCACCTTATAATAGTTATGAAAAAATTTATTTTAAAATCACTTCATATGGTGAAGTAAATATGGCTATTGATAAATTATATTCAGATAAAGAAAAAAGCAATATTGAAGATGAAATTAAAGAATTTGAAGAAGCTAATATTAAAGGTAGTATGAATACTCGCGATAAAATTAAAGCTTTCCATGATTACTTAATTAATAATAGTGTATATGATAAAGCCCGAGCTGATGCGATTGAAAAAGGCGATGATCATAGTACTAATAATTCTCATAAGGCAACAGGTCCTTTAATCGACGGTATTGCTTTATGTAGTGGTTATAGTGATGCGATGAAAATATATTTAGATAAATTAAATATACCAAATTATAAAATATCTAATTCTAATCATATTTGGAATTTAGTTTATTTGGACGGCCAATGGTTACATCTAGATTTAACTTGGGATGATCCAGTGACAACTGATGGTTCTAATATTTTGTTACATAAATTTTTCTTAATTTCAACTGATGAATTACACAAATTAGACGCAACTGGGCATAACTTTAATATTAAATATTATCCTGAAACGCAAAACAGTTAAGTTTTTTCCTTAACTGTTTTTATATTTCTTCTATTGGTAGTGTTACTATGACCTTGGTATACTCGTCTTCTTTTGATTCATAAACTAAACTACCACTATGAGCTTTTATTATTTGTTCTGAAAGTGAAACTCCTAAACCAGTGCCTTTTTGTTTGGTTGTATAAAAAGGTTCTTTTATTTTATTTAATAGTTCTTTACTCATGCCTTTTCCGTTATCTTTTACTATAATAATTATATGGTCATCTTTTATTTTTTCACTAACTAATATTTTACCTTCTTTGTTTTTGGGAATTGCTTCAACACTATTTTTTAATAGATTTATAAACACTTGAGTTAATCTATTGTAATCAGCATTTATGTATATATCGTCATCAATAATGTTAGAAGTAAGTTTAATATTATTCTTTTGACACAACATATCTATATTTTTGATGACCTCTTCGATCAATAAGTTAATATCAACAATATCTTTATTTATTTTAACTTTATTCATAGCTAAAAAATCTTCTAGTAATAATAAAGTTCGGTTAATTTCATCTTTTAATATAGGTATATATTTTTTGAAATGTTTAGGGTTTTCTGAATCAAACATATCTAAATAGCCTTTACACACAGCAATTGGATTTTTTATTTCATGAGTTATTTGAAATAATGAGGTGTGAATTTGTTTATTATGTTTTATTTCTTTGATATTCATATGAAGTTTTAATACTTCTTCAGTTTTATTTAAAAAATATATAATGACGCTAGCGACGGCATATAAATAAATCCCTTCGATGATGAGCTCACTAACATATGTTGGAAAAGCATAGTTTTGATAGCTCAATAGAATTAAGCTAATGACTATTTTAATGGTAGCAAAAATTAAAATAAAGTTATTAATTTTAAATTCTTTAAATGTTTTTAAATAAAATAAATAATAAAGAAGATATTCTAAAATAATAATTGGAAGATAATCTTGATAAAAACTATAATAATAAGCAATCATAATTATAGATGTTATAAGTACTGATATTTTAGATTTTTTAATATAGGCAATAATTAAAGAGATATTAATAATTATAAAAGGCATATTCATATATAATGGTTTTGTATATTTGAATAGTAAATATAATACCGAAAATATAGTAACGACAATTAATAATTCATTTTCTTTATTATTGAATGTTTTCGTATATGCAAGATAAAGTAAGTAAATTGTTAAAGGTAATGCAATTAAAATAATATCTAATATCATTGTATCGAATATTTCCATTTTTATCACCGACATTATTTTACAAAAAATGTCTTGTCGAAGTTTGTCGAAAAATAGAAAAAAATAATTTTTTTTAGCAAAAGTTGTGTTCAACTTTATGACTGATAAATGAAAAGTGTGATATAATTAGTATAGCCAAATCAAAAATGTAGAAAGG
>CALVRK010000108.1 GCA_944358565.1 uncultured Bacilli bacterium | reverse complement strand
TATACATCATAACACAAAATTAAGTTTTTATCAATATACGCAAAAATACACTTCACAAAAACCAAAACATAGGTTTCTTTTTTTTTACTAACACTTCACATAATTTGACGTTTTCATTTGTTTTTCTAAGGTTTTTCTGTTATAATTCTATATGGTGATGATATGGCAAAATATGATGAACATTCAATAAAAATTCTAGAAGGACTAGAAGCCGTTAGAAAAAGGCCTGGTATGTATATCGGATCAACCGATAAAAGAGGTCTGCACCACTTAGTGTGGGAAATTGTCGATAACAGTATCGATGAAGCTATTAACGGTTTTGGTAATCAAATAAATATTACGATTCATAAAGACGGAAGTGTCAGTGTAGAAGACTTTGGTAGAGGAATACCGGTAGGTATGCATGAAAGCGGCAAATCAACCCCTGAAGTTATATATACTGTGCTTCACGCTGGTGGTAAATTTGAAACATCAGGTTATAAAGTATCTGGTGGTCTTCATGGTGTTGGAGCTTCTGTTGTAAATGCCTTAAGTAAATGGATGGAAGTTACAATTAAAAGAGACGGAGTAGAATATTTCATCAGTTTTAAAAATGGTGGACACCTAGATAAAAAGTTAACTAAAATAGGCAAAACTAATAAAACAGGAGTCAAAGTTAGATTTATGCCTGATAGTGAAATTTTTTCTGCCACTACTTTTTCTTTTTCAACTATCTGTGAAAGAATGCAGGAAAGTGCTTTTTTACTGAAAAATATTACTATAGATGTCTATGATGAAGCAACTGATAGAAAAGAATCATATCATTATGAAAAAGGGTTAAATTCGTTTGCTGAATACTTAAACACCGATAAAAAAGTACTTCATAAACCATATGACTTTCAAGGCATGAAAGATGGAATCAATGTCGAAGTCGCTTTTCAATATACTGAAAGTTATTCTGAAAATATAATTTCCTTTGTCAACAATGTTAAAACTTCTGACGGCGGAACTCATGAGGTTGGTTTTAAAACAGCTATTACAAGAGTCTTCAACGATTATGCGAGAAATAATGGCTATCTAAAGGCCAAAGATAAAAATTTCGAAGGTCCAGATACTAGAGAAGGCTTAACTGCTATTATTAGTCTGCAAATCCCAGAAAAATTATTACAATTTGAAGGCCAAACTAAAGGTAAATTAGGTACTCCTCAGGCTAGAACGGCCGTCGATAGTATTACGACTGAACACCTTCAATTTTTCTTAGAAGAAAATAAAGAAATAGCTACTAAAATATTAGACAAAATGGTTAAATCAAAACAAGTTAGAGAAGCAGCGAGAAAAGCGAGAGATGAAGCTAGAAATGGTAAAGGAAAAAATAGAAAAGAAAAATCTATCAGTGATAAATTCACTCCAGCCCAAACTAAAAATCCTAAAATAAATGAATTATTCTTAGTCGAAGGAGATTCAGCTGGAGGCTCAGCTAAACAGGGTAGAGATCGAAAATTCCAAGCCATCTTACCTTTGAGAGGTAAAGTTATCAACACGGAAAAAGCCTCTTTAACTGATGTTTTAGCTAACAATGAAATAAATACCATGATTCAAACTATTGGAGCTGGCATTGGTAGTGATTTTAAAATTGAAGATTGTAACTATGATAAAGTCATCATCATGACTGATGCCGATGATGATGGCGCACACATTGCCATATTACTATTGACATTTTTCTATAGATTCATGAAACCATTAATCGAAAATGGCCATTTATATATCGCTATGCCACCATTATATGCTTTAAAAAACGGCAACAAAATATATGGCTATGCTTGGGATGATGATGGGGCCGAAGAAATAAGAAAAACAAATAAAATAAAATTAGAAAAACAAAGATATAAAGGTCTTGGTGAGATGAACGCTGAACAATTATGGGAAACAACTATGGACCCAAGCAAACGTAGTTTAATTAAAGTTAATCTAACCGATGCTGCTCTAGCTGAAAGAAGAGTCAGTGTTCTTATGGGAGATAAGGTTGAACCTCGTAAAGAGTGGATTGAAGAAAATATCGAATTTACATTAGAAGATAATTACGCAAAGTAGGTGAAAACAATTGGAAGAAGCAGTAAAAAGAATATATGATTATTCATTAGAATACATCATGGGTGATAGCTTTAGTAGATATGCCAAAGCCATTATCCAAGATAGAGCCCTCCCAGATGTTAGGGATGGTTTAAAACCTGTTCAAAGACGTATTTTATATGGTATGTATAAAGATGGTAATACTTATGATAAACCAACTAAAAAATCAGCTAAAGCTGTTGGAAATATTATGGGTTTCTACCACCCGCATGGAGACTCTAGTATCTATGATGCTTTAGTTAGAATGAGTCAGTGGTGGAAAAACAATCTTTGTTATGTTGAAATGCAAGGCAACAACGGTTCTATGGATGGCGATGGCGCCGCTGCTATGCGTTACACCGAAGCTAGACTTTCTAAAGTTGCCGGAGAACTTTTAAAAGATATTAATAAAGATACGGTTCAAATGAGTTTAAATTATGATGATACTTTACTTGAGCCAACTGTCTTGCCAGCTAAATTTCCTAACCTTTTAGTAAATGGTGCGACTGGAATTTCTGCTGGTTATGCGACTAATATTCCGCCCCATAATTTAGGTGAAATAATTGATGCGACAATTAAAAGAATCGATAGTCCAAATTGCCGTTTAGACACGATCTTAGATATCGTTAAAGGACCAGACTTTCCAACTGGCGGTGTAGCTGAAGGTTGGAAAGGAATTGAAGAAGCATTCCGAACTGGTAAAGGAAAAATCAATGTTAGATGTAAATATGAAATAACCGGTCCTAAATCAAAAAGACAAATTATTATTTCAGAAATCCCTTATGAAGTAAATAAAGCCGCCTTGGATAAAAAGATTGACGAAATTAGAATTGAAAAAAAGAACGA
>CALVRK010000107.1 GCA_944358565.1 uncultured Bacilli bacterium | reverse complement strand
CCTTTTAGGGGCAATATATCGTGTTATATTATACCATAATTAGCATTATACTGTTTGCAAGACTTATTTGGACACTACGTTTTTTAGTGTCTAACTTAATTTTTCAGTTAACAAACGCATATTAATCACCCTTCTAGAGTTGACTAATATACGTAAATCTGCTAATATAACCCTTGACACATCAAAAAGGTGTGTTAAAATTATAATAGAGACTATGATAAGACCGTCGCTGTCATTGTGTTATTGTCAACTCATATCTCAATTTAATTTTGTTATGTGGTAGTTGCAGCTACCATTGTAAGAGTCATGTCTTTCAGACATGATTTTTTCATGCCTTTTTACCTGCCTCTTACAATTTCCATATTAACACACTCATTCCAGTTTCGCAACCATTATTTAGCATTACTTTCGGTAAAGTGCTAATTTCACTATGTATCAAGAAAATTTTTCTGGTTTTTTATGAAAAATAATATATAATATTTATAGGAAAAAGAAATAGTAGGAGGTAACATTATGTTGAAAGGAAAGCCATTTGTAAAATGGGCGGGTGGAAAAAGGCAAATAATTGATAAATTAAAAGAATATGCTCCAGATACCTTTAATACCTATTATGAACCATTTGTTGGTGGAGGGGCTTTCTTATTTGAACTTTCTCCAAAAAATGCAGTAATTAATGATTATAACAAAGAATTAATGAATGTGTATGAATGTATCAAAGGTGCTAATAAGTTTGATAAAATGTGCAAAGAGCTAAACCATCACGAAACTGAACATTCAGAAGACTACTATTATAGAATCAGAAATATGGACAGAGACAAAAAAAGATTTAATAGAATAGCTGATTACAAAAGAGCAGCAAGAACGATTTATTTGAATAAAGCTTGTTTCAACGGTTTGTATAGAGTTAATAGTAAGAATGAATTCAATGTTCCTTTCGGAAAAAAATCAAAAGTAAACACATATGAAGGACAAAACCTTGGAATTGTTTGTGGATATTTAAATTACAATAATATTAGGATTTTATCAACGGATTTTGAAGAAGCAGTAAAAGATGCTAAAAAAGGTGATTTTATTTATTTTGATCCCCCCTATGATTCTGATACTTCCACTTTTAACAGTTATACGGAAGAGGGATTTGGTAAAGAAGAACAGAAAAGACTTGCTAAAGTTTTTAAAGAATTAGATAAAAGAGGATGTTATGTAATGTTATCGAATCATAATACAAAACTAGTAAACGAATTATACAAAGAGTTTAACGTATATGTGATAGAAGCAAAACGTAATATTAATTCTAATGGTAAAAAGAGAGGTAAAGTAGAAGAAGTAATAATTACAAACTATAAAAATGACAGAACTTTTAATAATTAGGAGGTGCGGATTTGAAAAAAACAGTTGCCCAACTTTGGGAAGAGATATTTGCCGACTATAATATTCTAGATGAAATAAAAGAAAACGGGTACTTTAAAATTACAGCTGACCAAATTAGAGTTTATAAAGAACCACGGTTAATGGCCAAATTCGATTTTTCAAAACAATTGCCTAAAATATTTAAAGAAAACGATCTAGGTATTCTACCAATAAGAAATGGAGAGTATGTTATTGGAAAGTTTAACCTATTTGAAAATATTAAAAATACTAAATATGAAGAAATAAATATTAAAAAAGTTGAATTACCAAGTTTTATTGAAACAATAGATCCAGATAATATCTATTCAGAAAGTAATGCTTTAAATGTTGCTTCATTATCAGGAATGTTTAAAGATGCTTTTGATGAAGAATTATATGAAACAATTCAAGGAAAAATGAGAACTAACACTTTTGATTTTATTATTTCTTCAAATAAAGTTGAAAATAACATTGAAGTAAACGGAGCGGCAATCGAAATTGACGGTGGCTATGAGAGTAAATCAAAAGTGGTCTTAGTAGAAGCAAAAAATTCTATGCCAGAAGATTTTATAATTAGGCAATTATATTATCCATATAGACATTGGAAAGATAAAGTAACAAAAGAAATTGTACCAGTTTTTTTTGCTTATGATAATGGTGTATATAATATGTTTATATATTCATTTGAAGACTTATATAACTATAATTCATTAAAGTTAAATAAGATAAAACGATATATGATTTCAAGTAAATCAGCTGAAACAGTTAAGAAAGAAATATTCCAGAATATAGAATTAGTGAATGAATTACCTCAAGATGAGGTGCCACTTCCACAAGCGGATTCATTTTCAAAAGTCATAGGAGCATTGGAGCTTATCAGTAACGATGTAAACACTGCAAATGATATAGCTAACGAATTAGAGTTTGATAATAGACAAGGGAAGTATTATATTGATGCACTTAGATATCTAGAGTTAGTGCAAAAAGGTGATAAGTATGGTGAATACAAATTATCTCCGTACGGCTTTGCATTAGTTAACGTTGATATAAAAACAAGAAATGAAAAAATAATAGGGCTAATTTTAAAGCACAAACCATTTTATGATGTATATAAATACTTTATAGAAAATGGAGAGCTTCTATCTAGGAAGGATATAAAAGATATAATCAGGAAATATATTCCAGAAATGGCTGAGGAAACAGTAAATAGAAGAGCGAGCACTATTAGAGGATGGATTCAGTGGATAATTGGTGCACAAGTATAAGATATAAAAATGAAACTAGGAAGATTAAGCTTTTCTAGTTTTTTGTTTGATAAGTGTAAAAAACATACAGTAATACTAAATAAAAAAATAAAACTACCGCTTTCCCCACACGATAAAAAATACCTTTTGATTTTTCTTTCTATTTATTTATACTTTTAAAAAGAAGAATCTACAAAAGTCCCAACCGATGACGGGCGAAGCCCGAAATTTTTTGATGACTTTTTCGTACTCCAAATTCATCAAAAAAAAGATTTAATTTTACTGGTGTAAAGATTATTTTCTTCGTATAATATAAGTGTAATTTATATAACAGATCATG
>CALVRK010000106.1 GCA_944358565.1 uncultured Bacilli bacterium | reverse complement strand
ACAGAAACTATTACAACTAAAAAAACAAATAAATTTTTATTAATGCGAATATTACTCTTTAACTTGTTCATATATTTTTTCATATTTTATCCCTCATCAAATTATACTCATTTAATTAAAAAATATTCCAAAAGATTTAAAAATAGTATATAATAATTACGAGGTGATAATCGTGAATCCTAAAGTTCAAAAAATTGCAGTATGGATTATGCTTATTGGTATAATTGCATTCTTTATAGCTGGTTTATTTGTTTATGTATAAAAAGCGTTTACTTATAATTTAAGTAGACGCTTTAAAATTTTACACACTCATTAATAATATAATTTAAAATAATTTCATCGGTTTTCTTATCGTAATGTAATCCATCATATGTTTCAAAATTCAATGAATTATAAGAATCACAATAATATAAATTATCAATTTCACTATCATCGATTTTTTTCTTCAAATAACTATTATATTTTTTAATACTTTTATTGCTTCTTTTATTATCAGTTATTTTTTTCTTAATAACTTTTTCATCCAATGGATTCACACTAAGTAAATAAAAATTAACATTTGGATATTCATTAATAAGTTTTTCATAAGCATTAAAGTAATCATCAGCTAAATCTGCTTCATTATAATCTTTCTTTAGCCAATTCAAATCATTAACTCCCATATTAATAACTACATTATATTTAAAATCATCATCAATAATTGTTTCAACTTTTTTAACAGCTGTATCTTCAAACCAGTCCAAATGAGTACCACTTTTAGCTACAAATTCCATATTAAATGGTTTTTTTATTGTTTCATCATTCTCAATAAGCTCCATCCTAGAATCTCCAACAACAATAATTTTGTTTTCTTTTATTAAACTTGTTTTATAATCTAGACTTCTTAAAGTTTTAGAATATATATCCTCATAATATTTACTCGAACACCCATTAAATGACTTAGCATTTAAAATCCAAACAAACAAAAAAACAAAAAAACCAGTAAACAAACCTAAAGACAAAATAGCTAAAAATCGTTTAAAATCATTATTTTTAAATTTCTGTAAAAATACATATTTTAGAACAAGAAAAAACAAAACAATAAAAAATAGAATAACAAATAAACACAAAATATCAAAATACTTTGTGTGGGTGATAAAAAATAAAAAATTGTCTTCACAAAATTTTAAAATCATGGAACCACCATAAATATATTACCACATTTACAAAATAAATAAAATATTTTCCATAAAATACTACTTGTATTTTATTATCTTTATTCCATAATAATAATGTAGTCTGATTTAAATTAGGAGATGATTCTTTGCTTATTAAAAATTTAAAAAAATCAATCTTCTTGCTTATACTTTTCCTTTTTATTATACCAATAAATGTATTTGCCTATTCAGATAAAATAATAGTTGGCGGTCAAAACATTGGTATAACCTTAAACTCAAAAGGTATTTTAATTGTTGGAACATACGAAGTAAAAAATGCATCTCCTGCTAAAGAAGCTGGTTTAAAAACAGGAGACATTATCACAGAAATAAATGGTAATAAAGTTTCAACAATCGAAGAAATGGCATCTCAAATCAATAAAGTTCAAGATAACAAAATAAATATAAGTTATTTAAGAAATAACAAAGAAAAAGAAACCATTTTAAATTTATATAAAGATGAAAATAATATCTATAAAACTGGACTTTATGTTAAAGATAGCGTAACAGGTATTGGAACATTAACTTTTATTGATCCAAACACAAAAAAATTTGGAGCTTTAGGTCATGAAATTCAAGAACAAACAACAGGACAGATATTTGAAGTTGAAGATGGTACAATATTCACCTCTAAAGTAACTGGAGTCTTACCAAGCACAGATGGATCACCAGGTGAAAAAAAAGCAGAATATGATAAAACAAATACTACTGGTAATGTAGACGAAAATACAACTCAGGGAATCTTTGGTGAATATACAGCAGAAATCAAAAATAATAAAACCTATAAAGTAGCTAAACCAAATGAAATAAAAAAAGGAAAAGCAAAAATTCTAACAGTTTTAAACGGTATCGAAGTAAAAGAATATGAAATAAATATTACAAGCATCAACACAAAAAAACAAAAAAACAAAAATTTTATATTTGAAATAACTGACGAAAATTTATTAAATAAAACAAATGGAATTATTCAAGGAATGAGTGGCTCCCCTATTATTCAAGGAGACAAAATAATAGGTGCAGTAACTCATGTTGTAATTAATAATCCTCATAAAGGTTATGGTATTTTTATCACAAACATGTTAGAAGAAGCAGAAAATTAAAAAGGTTACCTAAAGTAACCTTTTTATATACCTTTAATATAATTTAAAACCTTATCTCTACACTTTATATATACTTTTCTGTTTTTAACAAAACTAAATAATTTTTGTCTAATATATTCAATAATAATGCAGCTAACAAATATAATTGCAATAGCACTCAAAATCTTAACAATAATAAAATAAGAAGTAATTAATGTATCATTATTAATATCTAAAAAATAATATAAATGATTTCTGATAATACGATTATCATGAATCAAATAAACCCCAAAGACAAGTGAAGCAATAAAGTTAATAGCTTTGCTTTTAATATTTAAAGTGCTAAACCATAAGAAATAACAAATAGACATACATATGACAAATGGTGAACTATAAGTAAAAAATGAATTTTGAAGTAAATTACCAATATATATTAAGAAAGAATTATCATAACTAGAAGCTCCCACACCTAATTGATAAAGTGAAAAATGCATTAAAGCAAATCCAATAAACCCAAAAAATAAAATAAGTTGTAATTTATTCTTTGAATAATTTTTAAAATGAAAATTTTCACTAATAGGATATTTTTTTAAATAAGCTCCTATAAAATATAAAATTATAAAATTCACCAAAGTTAAACCACTATTTGAAATCATTGTTTGATTTGTAATGAATGGAATAAAACTAAAAATGAACAATAATACAGCAATAAGTCTTTTATGTTCTTTTTGATTTAAATTATTTATTAACCTATTCAAAAAAGGTGAAAGTAAATATAAACATAAATAACAGACAACATACCAATATGCATTATAAAATGGTGAT
>CALVRK010000105.1 GCA_944358565.1 uncultured Bacilli bacterium | reverse complement strand
CTTTCTACATTTTTGATTTGGCTATACTAATTATATCACACTTTTCATTTATCAGTCATAAAGTTGAACACAACTTAAATATTAAAGAAAAATATGGAAAAAACTCTATCTTAAGATTAATGGATTTAGAAAAAGATGCCACCACTAAAAAAAGAAATGAACAACTAGGAGGGCACCATGCATAACTATGAAAGTATTATAAACCTGCCTCATCATGTATCTAAAAAAAGAAAGCCCATGTCATTAAAAAAGCGTTCCGCTCAGTTCGCTCCCTTTTCTGCTTTAAAAGGTTACCAAGAAAAGATAAACGAAATTAATAGATTAAATATCAAAAAAACAAACGAAAAACACTCACAAAACTCTCATCATAACATCTAATATATAATCAAAAACTTGATATTTTTAACCACCAAACTTGAATCAAAATTATCAATAATATATAATTTTACTAGAGGTGATACTATGTACGAACAATCACTATTTGAAGTGCCTACAAACGAACCACTCGCATCCAGAATGCGTCCAAGAAACCTAACTGAATTTGTCGGCCAAACCCATTTAATCAGTGAAGGAAAACTACTTAGAAAAATGATTGAATCAGATAATATATCTTCCATGATTTTCTGGGGCCCACCGGGAGTTGGAAAAACCACATTAGCAAGAATAATTGCCCATGAAACAAAATCCAAATTTATTACCTTTTCAGCTGTAACCTCCGGCATCAAAGAAATCAAAAAAGTTATGGAAGATGCCGAAAATAATAAAAGACTAGGCATTAGAACTATTCTCTTTGTCGATGAAATCCATAGATTTAATAAAGCCCAGCAAGACGCCTTCTTACCATTTGTTGAAAAAGGATCAATCATTTTAATTGGAGCCACCACTGAAAATCCATCTTTTGAAATCAATAACGCCTTGCTCTCAAGATGTAGAGTCTTTGTCTTAAAAGAATTATCTACAGAAGATATTTTAATCTTACTAAAAAGAGCTATTAATGATGAAAGAGGCTTTGGCGAAGAAAAAATAAACATCAGTGAAGAAGATTTAAAAATAATTGCTCAATTTTCTAATGGTGATGCTAGAAATGCCCTAACGACTTTAGATATGATAATCACTAATGGCGAGGAAGATAAAAACGGAATCATTCAAGTATCTAGAGATATTATCGAAAATTGTATCTCTAAAAAAGCCTTGCTTTATGATAAAAATGGAGAAGAACACTACAACATCATCTCAGCCTTACATAAATCAATGAGAAATTCTGATCCTGATGCCGCCGTGTACTGGCTTGCTAGAATGTTAGAAGCCGGTGAAGATCCTCTTTATATAGCTAGAAGAATCACGAGATTTGCCTCAGAAGATATTGGCCTTGCTGATACCAATGCCTTAAATGTCGCCATAAACGTCTATCAAGCTTGTCACTATATTGGTATGCCTGAATGTAATGTACACTTAACAGAAGCTGTTATTTATATGTCGCTTGCCCCTAAATCAAACGCCTGTGATGTTGCTTATAGAATGGCTAGTTATGATGCTAAAAATACATTAGCTGAACCAGTTCCTTTAGTAATAAGAAATGCTCCAACTAAACTAATGAAAGAACTTAATTATGGTAAAGGTTACCAATTTGCTCATGACACAAAAAATAAACTTACAAATATGGAGTGCTTGCCACCATCTTTAAAAGGCAAAGCGTACTATAAACCGGGTAATAAAGGAAACGAAATCAAATTTAAAGAAAGATTAGAAAAAATAAAAGCATGTAAAGCCACACATAAAAGTTAAACCGTAAAAAAACATTTTTTAAAAAGTTTTACGGCTATAACCGTAAAACTTGACAACAATCATACAATATATTATAATTAAATCACGAGGTGAAAGTATGCTAATAAGAGAAAATTATTTAAATAAATTAATCCAAAGCAAAGATTTAAATTTAATAAAAGTTATTACTGGAGTTAGAAGAAGTGGCAAAAGTACTTTACTTTTAGAATATAAAAATTATTTATTAAACCAAAATATTAAAGAAGAAGATATTATATATATGAATTTTGAAAGTGCCCAGTGGTATGATATAAAAAATTATATTGATTTATATAATTACATAAAAGAAAAATCAAAAACCAAAAACAAAAAATATATTTTATTAGACGAAGTTCAAAATGTCGATTCATGGGAAAAGGCCGTTAATTCATTATTAGTAGATATAAATTCAGATATATATATTACAGGTTCAAATGCTTATCTTCTATCAAGTGAATTAACCACATTACTTGCTGGAAGAGTTTTAACTATAAAAATATATCCATTTTCATTCAAAGAATTTATTAGTGAATATCCTTTTCAAAAAGATGAAGACAAATATGAAAAATTTGATAAATATTTAAGATATGGCGGCATGCCTATGTTAGTTAACATGCAAGATAAAGAAGATTTAATTATAAATTATTTAAATGATTTAAAAGAAGTCGTTTTAAAAAAAGACGTTATTGCCAGAAATAATATAAAAGATATAGTTTTTTTAGATAACCTAATTAAATATATGGCCTCTAATATAGGTAATTTAACAACACCAAATGCCATTGCCGAATATATGCGTAAAAATGGTACTACTATAACAAATGAAACAGTAGATTCGTATTTAAAAATGTTAGAAAATGCTTATTTTATATATAGAGTACCTAGATTTGAATTAAAAGGAAAAGGATTATTAAAAACACAAGGAAAATACTATTTCGTAGATAATGGTTTAAAAAATATAATTGATGGAATTTCCCACTATGATAGTGGCAGTAGTTATGAAAACTTAATATATATTGAATTACTTAGAAGAGGCTATGAAGTATATATTGGTCAGTATAATGATATAGAAATAGACTTTATTGCCGTAAAGCCGAATGAAAAGGTATATTATCAAGTGTCTCGCAGTATTTTAGATGAAAAAGTAGAAGAAAGAGAAAAAAGATCGCTACTTGCTATAAACGATAATTATAAAAAAGTTATATTGACCATGGATCATGTAAAAAATAAAGAAATTGAGGGAATAGAAGTAATTAATATTATAGATTTCTTATTAGAAACCACCACATAAAGGTGGTTTCTAGTATAAAAATGTCAAACTTTGTCATAACTTACCATATAAAAGCAGAAATATGATATAATTTGTTATAGAAAAAAAGATAGAAATTTCTATCTTGATTCAACAATTAATTTAATAGCTGTACGTTCCTCGCCATCGATTAC
>CALVRK010000104.1 GCA_944358565.1 uncultured Bacilli bacterium | reverse complement strand
ATTACATTTAGAAGATATTTTAGGTACAGATAGTGATATTGTCACTAAAGGATTAGAAGAAGAAATAGAAAAAAAACTGTTATATGAAGAGATTGAAAAATTAAGTGATCGTGATAAAAAAATTATGGTTTTAAGATATGGACTTTATAATAATGAAGAGATGACCCAAAAGGATGTAGCTTTGTTACTCGGTATTAGTCAGTCTTATATATCGAGAATTGAGAAAAAAGTTATAAGAAGATTGAAATTATTAAATAAAAATTAAGATACTTTAAATAATTATAATTAAAATACTTTCATATTCTATTATGGAGGGATAAAAGATGAAAGTATGTGTTTATGCAATATGTAAAAACGAAGAGAAATTTGTTCAAAAATGGTATAATTCGATGAAGGAAGCCGATAAAATTTTTGTACTTGATACAGGTTCTATAGATGAAAGTGTTTCTGTTTTGAAAAAATTAGGAGTAATAGTAAAACAAGAAGAAATTAAACCGTGGCGATTTGATGTGGCGCGAAATAAATCTTTAGATATGGTTGATAAAGATGCAGATATATGTGTGTGCACAGATTTAGATGAAGTTTTTGAAGCTGGCTGGCGAGAAAAATTAGAAAAAATATGGATAGATGGGACCACAAGAGCTAGCTATACTTATAATTGGAGTTTAGACGATAATGATAATCCAATAATTAGTTTTTATTCTGATAAAATACATGCAAGATATGGTTATAAATGGACTCATCCAGTCCACGAAGTATTAAGTTATGATGGGATAGAAAAAAGAGTTTTTGATGAATCAATTGTAATAAATCATTATCCAGATAGAAGTAAATCTAGAGGTAGTTATTTACCACTTTTAGAACTATCAGTTAAAGAGGACCCAGAAGATGACCGAAATATGCATTATTTAGGTAGAGAATATATGTATTATGAAAAATGGAATGAAGCTATCGATACTTTAATTCGCCACTTAAATTTAAAAAAAGCAACTTGGAAAGACGAAAGGTGCGCCTCAATGCGTTTTATTGGTAGGTGTTATAAACATTTGAATAGACCTTTAGAAGCTGAGATGTGGTATAAAAAAGCTTTAGAAGAAGCGCCACATTTAAAAGAAGCTTATACTGAACTAGCATTATTTTATTATAATAATAAAGAATATGAAAAAGCAGTACCATTATTTGAAAAGGCTTTAAATATTAAAAAAGGCTATAAAACTTACATTACAGAATGGTTTAGTACTAATTTTAGTATATATGATTTTTTATCAATTTGTTATTTTAATTTAGGTAATTATCAAAAAGCACTAGATTATATTGATAAAGCTTTAGAAATTAATCATGATGAAAGATTAATTAAAAATAGGGAACTTATTTTAGATAAATTAAATCTTTAATAAGTTTTTTTTATCCCACCACCCCCTAACAATAAAAATAAACAAAACGTAAAATTTTAGAAAAAAGTGTAAACTTACTTGACAAAATTTAAGGGGGGGGGGGGGTATAACATGCATAGAACATAAATAAAAAGTATTGCTTTGATAAATAACTATGTTCTATAATCAAATTGTAAGCTTTTAAAAAATAATGTAAAGGAGAGTGTATAAAAACATCGATAATTGTTGCTCTATGTTTAAAA
The DNA here is from genome assembly GCA_944358565.1 of uncultured Bacilli bacterium. GTDB lineage: Bacteria > Bacillota_I > Bacilli_A > RF39 > UBA660 > Coprosoma. The sequence continues at coordinate 1,634 of CALVRK010000104.1, read as the reverse complement.
AAGAATTATAATTAAAATAAATAATACCGAAAGTATCGGTATTATAAAATGAATAAAAAAATAAAAATTATTCATAATAGTAGTAAAGGAGAATGAAAAAGATGCATAAAAGATTAAATAAAACTCAGCGTAATTATATAATTGCAGGACTGTGTATGATACTAGTTATTATGGGAGTAGGATATGCGGCTTTTCAAACACAATTAAAAATATCAGGAACTTCCAATATAACAAGTAATTGGAATGTAAAAATAACCAATATAGAAAGTAAGGTATTAAGCGGTGCACCTACAGATGCCGAGACACCAAGCTATACTGATACAACCGCAACCTTTAAAACAAGACTAACAAGCCCAGGAGATACGATGCAGTATGATGTAACCGTATCTAATGAAGGAGATATCGATGCGAAATTAGATAAAATAACTGTACCAGAAAATACAAATCCAGCAATAGGCTTTGAAGTAAGCGGAATAAAGGAAGGCTCATTATTAGAAGCAAGACAAACAGCAATACTCACCGTTACAGTAAAATATAATGATGTAACTGAGCAGCCAGATGATTTAACGGCAGATTTAGAAGTAACCTTAGATTATAGTCAAGCCCCAGAAGGATATGTACCACCTGCACCACCAGCTACCATAGGAGGACAAAAAGTAGAGTTAGTAGAATCAGGAGATGGACTATATGAAGATAGTTATGAGGCTGGAAGATTAATATATCGCGGACAAAATCCTAATAATTATATAACATTCAATAATGAAACATGGAGAATCGTAGCCAAAGAAGCAGACGGAACATATAAGATAATTAGAAATGAAACATTATCAAATAGAGCATATGATGCAGCAAACCACCGAAGTACGGCTAATAACACATACTGTACAAATCCACGTAATGGTTGTGGAGTATATGCAGCCGTAGACGGAGAATTTTCTTCCCCTAGTGGAAGTCAAAAAGGAACAGTAACTGAAGATTCAAGTATAAAAATATATTTAAACGAAGACTATTATACAAATAATATAAACGAAACAGCCAAAGAGCAAATGACATCACACATATTTAATATAGGAGCAGTAGAAAGATTAGATGAAAGTGGAGCAGAAGCAGATAGTATAGCAAAAAACATAGCCGGAGAAAAGATGTACCAATGGACCGGAAATGTAGGATTAGCCAATGTGTCAGATATTTTGAAAGCCAGTACAAATCCACTATGTACATCAGCTACAACTTCATATAATGGTACAAATGAATGTAATAGTAATTACCTATTAGATAGAGGAACAGCAAGTGAATTATATTACTGGACAATAAATGCTCATTCTCGTGAGTCTGGCGGCCCTTCGTCTTTTGCCTGGTTTGGTAATGTTCATAACTCGTATGCGGCTGTGTACTACAATTCAGCGAGCGTTAGTTTTTTCGCTCCTCGCCCAGTTATCTTTTTGAAATCTGACACTACTTTGACTGGCCTAGGAACTAAAGAAAGTCCATTCACTATAGTAGAATAAATATATAAATGATAGAACAAATTAGTAAAGGCGTAAGCCTTTATAAAGGACCAGTTTGCTAAGCAAACTGAGTCTTAAAGACGCTCTTCATGCGACGAAAGGAGAGTGAAGAGCGGGGGTGATTAT
>CALVRK010000103.1 GCA_944358565.1 uncultured Bacilli bacterium | reverse complement strand
TTGATGGCTATTTGTATTAATGGTATGACTGATGAAGAAGTGTTTAGTTTAACTAAAATATTTATTGATAGTGGTGATACTTTAGATTTAAGTTTTTTACCTGGTATTGTAGTTGATAAACATTCGACTGGAGGAATAGGTGATAAAACTACGATGGTTATTGCGCCTATTGTAGCAAGTCTTGGCATTCCAATGTTAAAGATGAGTGGAAGAGGATTAGGTTATACAGGTGGAACTATTGATAAGTTAGAAAGTATACCAGGTTATAGAGTTAATTTAAGTGATGAAGAAATTATTCATCAAGTAAAAAATATTGATGTAGTTATTACAGGACAAACAACAAGTCTTGCTCCTATGGATAAAGAGATATATGCTCTTCGTGATGTTACAGGAACAGTTTCTTCTATTCCTTTAATTGCAGTTAGTATAATGAGTAAAAAGATTGCAGGTGGAGCAGATAAAATATTAATTGATATCAAATATGGTAATGGAGCATTATTAACTACTAAGAAAGATGCTGAAGAACTTGCTTCTTTAATGAAAAAAATTGGTAAAATATATCAAAAAGATGTTCATACTATTATTAGTGATATGAATACTCCATTAGGATATTGTGTTGGTAATAGTCTAGAAGTTATGGAAGTCCTTGATATTTTGAAAGGTAAAGAGTTGGATACAAATTTAACCAAATTATGTATTACTTTAGCTAGTGAACTTGTACAAATGGCAAAAGGAGGACTTATTCAAGATGCACAAGATATGGTAATGGAGGCTATATCAAGTGGGAAAGCTTATGATAAGTTTTTAGAACTTATAAAAGCACAAGGTGGAAATATAGATGATTTAAGTGTTAGTAAAAAATATAAGTATATTAAGGCTGAGAAGAGTGGTACAGTTGATAAAATATCAGCAATTGGTGTAGGTGAGTTGTCTATGTTACTTGGTGCTGGTAGAAAAACAAAAGAGGATAGTATTGATTATAGTGTGGGCGTAAAATTATATGTTCAAGTCGGAGATAAAGTAAAGAAAGGGGATATTTTAGCAAAGATTTATTATAATAAAGCTCCACGTTTACGAGAGTTTAAAGATATTTTTGAAATAAAATAAAAAAAGATATTGAAGCAAAAAAAATCTATGCTATAATATTAATATAAAGGTGGTGTATTATGGAGAAGATATATACAGACGAGAAGAAAGATAAGTCAATTTTTCAACAGATTTTTAAAACACAATTATCTAAAAAGTTATCAGTAGCAATGATTATTGTATCATTTTTCTCTTTTATGATGATGGGTGTTACTGGAGTAAGTTATGCTGCTGTGCCTCAAATTCCTGAAAGTGGTTTGGGTGATAGTTTTACAACTGCTGATCCTGGTACTCAAGTTTGGGGTGAAGGACTTGGCCAAAGAATTCCAATCTTTATGTATTCTACTAAAGAAAATGGATATCCAATTTATTGTATGGAAAGAAATGTTGGTTATGTAGCAGGAACTTCTATGTCTAAGGCAGAAAAGATTACGGATCAAGGATTACTTTATATTATGGCAAATGTTGCTCCTCATAAAAAGTTTGTAGATGAAAGTGGTAATGTTTTCCCTGATGAAGTTCAAACTTGGTTATCTCAAGCAACAATTTGGCAATATTTATATGAGAAGAATGTTGTAGGAAATGAAGGTAATAGTGATAGTTCATCTATTGATATGGATGCACTTAAAACAGTAACAAAGATTACTTGGGGTGATGATGTATTAAACGAAAATGCTTGTACTATGGCTGGATGCGATGGACAAGAAAGTAGTAAATCATTCTATACTGAAAGAATTGCTCCATTAGTAAATAATGCTAAACAATCTAATGTGTCTGCTAATGGTACTATTACATTATCTATTACAAATGATCAAATTAGTGTTTCTTCTGATGAAAAATATTATTTAACTTCAAAAGTTACAATTGGTACTACAAATGGTAGTAATTTAGTTGAAGGTTCTGTAAATGTAGAAATTTCAAGTGCTCCTAAAGGTACTGTTTTAGTAAATGAAAATGGAGAGGAAATTAAAGATGTTTCTAATTTAAGTGAATTTTATGTTAAAGTTCCTATCGAAAATGTAACAGAAGATAATAAAGTTGTTAGTCTTTCAGCAACAGGTAAATTTAGAGGTTATGATGGATATTATTATAGAGCAGATGGAGCTCAAACAGTAAGTTCTGTTTATACAACGGATATTCCTACTAGTACAGGCTTAGATATTCCTCTTAATTATACTCCTGAAGTACCTCCTACAGGTATGAATTTAGCACAATCTATTTACTTTATTGGTCTTGTTGTATTGTTATGTGGAGTGGGTATCATTTATGCAAATGTTAAACCAAAGACAAGACAACAACAATAAAAAAATTAAGAGTGGATTAAGAAAGAGTCAGTTATTATTAATCGGCTCTTTCCTTGTATTTATAGGTTTTTTCGTACTTACTATTAATCATTTGCTTTTTTTAAAAGATCAAGTTTATGCTAATATGAAAATTGCTATGATGGATATGGAGAGTGTGGAGGAGGTTGCATCATCTCCTGATGCTGCACCAGCTGTTGGAGATGATGGTACGGTTTACCAACAATCCAGTGCAGAAATTGATTATAGCAAGTATGCTGGGGTTTTAGAAATTCCTAAAATAGGATTAAAAAGAGGTTTTTATAATACTAATTCAAAATACAATACAATACAGTATAATGTTTCAACGATTAAAGGCTCTACAATGCCTGATGTAGAAAATGGTAATTTGATGTTGATGGCACATTCTGGAGATGCATATATTTCCTTTTTTGCATATTTATATCGTTTAAAGATAGGAGATTCTGCTTATGTTACTTATAACGGTGTTAAATATCAATATAAAATTGTAAATATATACACAGTTCCTAAGACAGGTAAAGTGGCTATTTATAGAAACTATAATCGTACTACTTTAACGATGATTACCTGTACTAAAAATGATGATACAACACAAACTGTTTATATAGCTGAATTAGTATAGGAGGTGTGGATATGGAATTAGATACTATTGACAAATTGAAAATAACGTTCCAGACATTATTTTCTTCTTTTTTGTCTATTGAACTAATTTTATTTTTCCTCCTATTACTAATTTTATTAATTATTAATTTCAAAAGAAAAAATAAATTTATTCCAATTATATTGAGTGCAGTATTTATTATTTTAATTATTATATTTATTATTATGTTTAATTCTTATGCATTAACTTGTGTTGACTCTTTTATTATGAAAGTGATG
>CALVRK010000102.1 GCA_944358565.1 uncultured Bacilli bacterium | reverse complement strand
GCTACTTCCTCAGGTGTTCCAGTAACGACAATATTACCGCCACCATCGCCACCTTCTGGTCCTAAATCAATAATATAATCAGCAACTTTAATCACATCTAAGTTGTGCTCAATCACTAAAACAGTATCACCATTATCGACAATTCTATTTAAAATAACCAGTAATTTTTTAATATCATCACTATGTAAACCCGTAGTTGGTTCGTCTAATATAAACAAACTCTTACCAGTTGGCTTTTTCTGAAGCTCCTTCGCAAGTTTAACTCTCGCCGCCTCTCCCCCAGAAAGCGTAGGTGCACTTTGACCTAACTTAATATAAGAAAGTCCAACATCTGAAAGCATTTGTAGTTTATTTTTAATCTTTGGAACATTTTCAAAAAACTTAAGTGCTTCTTCAACCGTCATCTCTAAAACATCATAAATACTTTTACCTTTATATTTAATTTGTAAAGTTTCACTATTATAACGCGTGCCATGACACACCTCACAAGGTACATAAACATCTGGTAAAAAGTGCATTTCAATTTTCTTAACACCATCACCCCAGCACGCTTCGCATCTGCCACCTTTAACATTAAACGAAAATCTTCCTTTATCATAACCTCTCATTTTAGCCTCTTTAGTTTCAGCAAAAACATCACGGATATCATCAAATACTGAAGTATAAGTAGCTGGATTACTACGAGGTGTTCTACCAATTGGTGATTGAGAAATATCGATAACTTTATCAATATTTTCTAAGCCCTTCACACTCCTATAAGCCCCTGGCTTTTCTTTAGATTTATATAAATTATTTGAAACAACTTTATATAAAATTTCATTTACCAAAGTACTCTTACCACTTCCAGATACCCCAGTCACACAAATAAATTTACCTAGTGGAAACTTAACCTTAATATTTTTTAAATTATTCTCTTTAGCGCCCACTATCTCTAAATACTTTTTATTACCTTTTCTTCTTTTATTAGGTACATCTATTTTAAGTTCACCTGTTAAATACTTACCAGTTAAACTATTAGGATTAGCCATAACCTCTTTAGGCGTCCCTTCAGCTACAACTTCCCCACCATGCACACCAGCTCCTGGTCCAATATCAACTAAATAATCCGCTTCAAGCATCGTATCAGTATCATGTTCAACAACAATCAAAGTATTTCCTAAATCACGCATTTTTAAAAGTGAATTAATTAATCTTTGATTATCTCTTTGATGAAGTCCTATAGAAGGTTCATCCAAAACATATAAAACACCTGTTAACTGTGAACCGATTTGTGTAGCTAATCTAATTCTCTGAGCCTCACCACCAGATAAAGTTTTAGCTTCTCTATCTAAAGTCAAATATTCCAAACCAACATTAATTAAAAATGAAAGTCTCGAATTAATTTCTTTAATAATAAGCTCAGATATTTCTTTTTGCTCTTTAGTTAATTTTAAATTACCTAAAAATTTATATAAATCTTTAATACTAAGCTGTGTCATTTCATAAATATTTTTACCACCAATTAAAACAGAAAGTACATCATCATTAAGTCTAGCTCCATGACACTTTGGACATTTAAGTTCCGTCATGTAATTTTCAATCCACGTTCTAATCCAAGTACTTTTAGTTTCCATATAACGTCTTTCTAAATTAGTAATAATACCTTCAAAATATCCTTTAGTACTTCTCTTGTTACCAACTTTAGAAGTGTAATTAAACGTTAACAAATCAGATGAACCATATAAAACAATATCTAGCTCGCCCCGAGTTAAATCTTTAACTGGCTTATTCATATCAATGCCATGATGACGACAAGCTGTTTCCAAATTAGTGTATGTAATATTGTTTTCATCACTAATATTAATAGCTGCAATTGCCCCTTCATTAATACTCAAACTCTTATCTGGAATAATTAAATCTTCATCGATCTTATATTTAATACCTAATCCTTTACACTCTGGACACGCTCCCCATGGTGCATTAAATGAAAACATTCTAGGTTCTAACTCCGGCAGTGAAAAATCACATTCTGGGCAGGCATAAGTTTCGCTCATTAATATCTTCTCTCCACCGATAACATCAATCAATAATTTACCATGACCTAGTTTAGTCGCAACTTCCATACTCTCATAAAGTCTACTTCTAATTTCTGGTTTTATCACTAATCTATCGACAACAACTTCAATCGTATGTTTCTTATTTTTCTCTAAAGAAATATCTAAAGATAAATCATACTCCTTATCATCGATAATAACTCTTACATAACCTTCCTTACGTAAATCTAAAAGCAAATCTTTATGAGTACCCTTTTCTAAAGCTACTACTGGACCTAATACCCTAATTTTAGTTCTCTCAGGTAATTTTAAAACATCATTCACCATCTCTTCAATACTTTGACTACTAATTGGTTTATGATGTCTCGGACAATAAGGCACCCCAATACGTGCATAAAGTAATCTTAAATAATCATAAATTTCCGTAACTGTTCCAACCGTACTACGTGGATTTTTATTAGTTGTTTTCTGATCGATACTAATTGCCGGTGAAAGACCATCTATACTATCGACATTAGGTTTTTCAGAGCCTCCTAAAAACTGTCTCGCATAAGCGCTTAAACTTTCGATATATCTTCTTTGACCTTCCGCATAAATAGTATCAAAAGCTAAACTACTCTTACCACTTCCAGATACTCCAGTCATCACAATTAATTTATTTTTAGGTAAAGTAATATTAATATTTTTTAAGTTGTTTTCCCTCGCGCCTTTCACTATTATCTTGTCCATATCTTTCAACTCCTTCAAATAATTTAAGTTCTTCTTCTGTTAAATTAAAATCTCGAATAAATCTATTTCTTCTATCTAAATAAGTGTGAAGCATCATATCAATAATCTCTTCTCTAGAAATCTCTCTAATAATTCGCATATATTCACACACATACATGTCGTAATATCCATAATACTCATCATCATATTTTCGCATTTTGCCAAACCCAATAACTTCCGTCATTAACAAATTATTAGGATCAACATACCTAAAACAGTCTTCTATATTTGTACATAAGTGAAAACCATTTCCTTTGTTTCCCCATTTAACTTCACCATCAGCATGATAAATCTTTCCTATTTCAAATTTATCACCATATCTATTTGTAAAATCTTTCAAAACTACTACCAATATTATAACATTATTGTCAATCTTTTTTATAACCATTATAATTTTACAAAGCAAACAAAAGTTTGTCAATAGAACAAAATGCCAAAATAAATTTTGACATTAGCTTACCTCACGGTAAGCTTTTTCTACTTCACAGAAACCTAAGG
>CALVRK010000101.1 GCA_944358565.1 uncultured Bacilli bacterium | reverse complement strand
GGTAAAAAAGTTGTAAGCAACATAGAAGGAAATAATATGGAAACAGGTATTTTATCAACTATACTTAAAAATTGTACTTTAACTGGAAAGATAAAAGCAGATTATTTGGTTTTTGAAATCGATGAAGGATATGTCCCTGTAGTATTTAAAGACTTTCCATTAAACACCTTAGTTGTTTTAGATTTTTTTCGTGACCAATTAGATAGAAATGGTGAAGTTGAGTCATTAATCTTAAAAATTAATAAATTTCTAAAAACTTATTCAGGTAATTTAGTATTAAATGCAGATGACCCTAATGTTGCAAGATTAGGCCTAGCAAATCCTGATAATCATAATATTTACTACTTCAGTGTTCAAAAATATGATTTTGCAACAACCTTTCAAAAAGAAGCAGGAGAAGGAAAATTTTGTCCTTTTTGTAAAACCAAGTTAGAATATGAGTATTATCAATATTCTCACATTGGTAAATTTAAATGTCCAAACTGTGGATATGGTGATAATCCTATTTATAAACTTGCAACAAATATTGATTTAAAAAATAGGAGCTTTAATGTTGATGATGTTACTTATAAAATAAGATTTAACAGTATTTATAATATCTATAATCTAGTTGCAGTTATATCTTGTGTTAGTCTATATAATATAGATAAAGAAATCGTAAAGGACGCTTTATCTAAATTTGTATTAAATAACCGGTAGATTAGAAGAAGTAACTATAAAAGGTATTCCAACAATTATAAACTTAGCTAAAAACCCTACTGGTAGTAATGTAAGTCTTAGAATTTTAAATGAAGATGATGAAGAAAAAGAACTATTATTTGTTTTAAATGATAATATTGCAGATGGTTTCGACGTTTCTTGGATTTGGGATATTAATTTTGATAATTTAAATAATGTATCAAGAATAATAACTTCTGGGACCAGAGCTTATGATATAGCAATTAGAATAAAAACATCTGGATTTGATACAAGTAAAATAGAACCTTACTTAAATCTACATGATGCTGTCCAAAGCTTATATAAAACAAATGTAAAGAAATATGTTATTGCAAACTATACGGCTTTACAACCTACAAGGAAAGAATTAAAATTATAGGAGATTAATTATGAAAGAACTAAAAATATTATATTTATATCCTGACATATTAGAACTATATGGGGATTATGGAAATATACAAGTTCTAAAATATCGTTTAGAAAAACGTGGAATTAAAGCTATAGTTGTTCCATATTCTATTGGTGATGACATCCCTAATTTTAAAGAATATGATTTAGTATTTGCAGGTGGAGGTGCTGACCAAGAACAAAGTATTTTAGCAAAAGACCTAATAAAATACAAAGATAATATAAAAGAAGCTATAGACTTAGGTGTATTTTTCTTACTTATATGTGGTGCTTACCAATTATTTGGTAAATATTATAAAGGTGTAGAAGGAAATATAATTCCAGGACTTGATGTATTTAATTACTATACTGAAGCTATTAATGATAGAAAAAAAAGATGTATTGGAAATGTTGTAATAAGTGTCAATTTGAATGGTAAAGAAACTAAGGTAATTGGTTTTGGAAATCATGGGGGTCAAACTTATGATGTAAAAACACCTTTTGGCCAAGTACTTTTTGGTAATGGTAATAAATTTGGAGACAAAATGGAAGGATTTTTCTTAAAAAATGTTATTGCAACATATTTACATGGACCTTTACTTTCTAAAAATCCTGATATTGCGGATTATATTATTAAATACTCTTTAGATAGAAAATATAATGACAATACTATTTTAGAACCTTTAGATGATACTTTTGAAAACTTATGTCGAAAACAATTATTAAATAGATTTTTAACAAATGGTGAAAATAATTCCTAGTTATTAATGAATAATTAGGAATTTTTTTAATTTATTTTATATTTATTATAAAAAGGAAGGTTCCCCCAAAAAAGGGGAAACCAACTTAGTGCTTCTTGTGCGGAAGGTACTCGTTCTTTCCAGAGTCATTCCTCAGATCCTTGGGACCAAATACGTCAAAGCACTCCTCGATATCCGGGTTAAAAACAAAACCCAGGTACTCATAGTTCTCGGGAAGCTCAGCTTCACTTGAGAGCGTTGCTTTAACATATTTTGCACCAAGATACCCATTATTGTGACCCATTGCAATTCCTTTCACTAGATTGCACTTACTACTTGTATAGCTTTTGCTACACATATTAATTATAGCATATTTTATGGAAACTTTCAATAAAATACAGAACAGGTATTTGAACCTGCTCTATTTTGGAGCTATCCCTCCCCACTATTATACTCTTCATATATTCTTTTCAAACTTTCAAAATAGCGGGTAAGATTTTGAATCTCTGCAGACATATCCTCAAGTAACTGCTTATCAATCTTTAACCTTCCTCCCATTTATAAAGAATAATTAATCTCGTATGAAAGGACAAGTACAAAACTTGTCCTTCTTATATTATAAGTGCATTACTCTTTGTTTTATTTCTTTAGTTTTTCCAACATTCCAGAAATTTTCTCCTAAGTACCCGCATGTTCTTCTTACTACTGTCATTTTACCATGGTCTTTGTTTCCACAGTTTGGACATTCCCATTCATTATCTTTATTTATAATGATTTCTCCGTCAAATCCACATACATGACAATAATCTGATTTTGTGTTAAATTCTGCATATTGGATATTATCATAAATAAATTGGACTACTGACTCTAAAGCATCTATATTTTTAGCCATGTTTGGTATTTCTATATATGAAATACATCCACCTGTTGAAATTCCTTGGAACTCACTTTCAAATTTTAATTTATCAAATGCATCTATCTTTTCTCTTACATCCACATGGTATGAATTTGTATAATATCCTTTATCTGTTATATCTTTTATTGTTCCAAATTTTTCTTTATCAATTCTTGCAAACCTGTAGCATAAGCTTTCTGCTGGTGTACCATATAAAGCAAATCCAATATTTGTTTCTTTTTTCCATTTTGTTACAGTTTCTTTTAAATGTTTCATAACTCTTATTGCAAATTCATGTCCTTCTGGAGTAGTATGAGAAACACCTTTCATTAATTTTGTTAATTCATATATTCCTATATATCCTAAAGAAATTGTTGAATATCCACCATATAATAATTTATCTATTTTTTCACCTTTCTTAAGTCTAGCTAGTGCCCCATATTGCCAGTGGATTGGACTAATATCTGAATGTGTACCAAGTAAAGCATAATGTCTACACATTAAAGCTTCTTTACAAAGTTCTAGTCTTTCATCTAATAATTTCCAAAATTTTTAGATGAAAGATTAGAACTTTGAAAGGAAGCTTTAAT
>CALVRK010000100.1 GCA_944358565.1 uncultured Bacilli bacterium | reverse complement strand
TATAGGATAATTAATATCCTCTATAATATATATACGGCATTTTTTACTAAAATCCTTTTTATTATAGATATTTTTTATAATTATTGAACCATCTCTATTTAATACAGCGTACTCTCATAAATAAGAATTTTTTTAAGCTTTTTTCATTAATATTCTACATAAATATCAAAAAAGAAATCCTTATTTTTTAAGGATTTCCATAGCTTGACGCATTCTCATATCATATTTAACAATATCAAGCCCACCAAAGGCACTTAAGAATTCATCTTCTTTCATTTGATATTTTTCAGCCAATTTCTTAGCTTCTTCTTTAGCTGCTTTATCATCAATTTCAATTTTCTCTTCTTTAGCTATCTCTTCAAGCATTAATCTATAAGTGATTCTCTTAATAGCTTCAGGTCTCATTTGATCTTTTAAAGCCTTTTCATCAGAATTTGTAAATTGATAAAATTGCTCGATAGTGATTCCTTGCATTTTTAAATGATCAGCATATTGACTTACCATTCTATCTAACTCTTCGCTAATCATTGCTTCTGGAATCTCAACTTTAACACCTTTAGCAGCTGCTTCAAATAAATCATCTAAATATTTATTTTCAGCTTCCATCTCTTTACGAGCTATAATATTCTCAGAAATTTGTGCTTCTAATTCTTCTTTAGTATTAATTCCTTCCATTCCTAAATCATCAAAGAAATCTTTATCTAACTCTGGAATCTTAACTTCTTTAACTTCATGAACAGTAACTTTAAACGTTGCATCTTTACCTTTTAAATCTTCTGAATGATAATCTTCTGGGAAAGTAACTTTAACATCTTTTTTATCGCCAGATTTAAGACCAATTAGTTGTTCTTCAAATCCTGGAATAAATGTTCCACTACCAATTTTTAAAGAATAATTATCAGCTTTACCACCATCAAAAGCTTTACCGCCAACAAATCCTTCAAAATCGATAACTGCTATATCACCTTCAGCAATAACGTCTTCTTTTAAAACATCTTCAGCGTATCTTTCTCTCATATGATTAATAGCATCTTCAATTTCTTTTTCTTCAGCTTGGACTTCATCTTTTTTAATACCTAAACCTTTATATTTTCCAAGTTTAACTTCAGGTCTTTTAGTTAAAGTAAATTTAAAAGTAACTTTTTTATCATCGATATTAGTTAAAGCAATATCTGGACGAGCTACTAACTCTTTAACATCATCAGCATAATCTTTTAATAATTTTTGATATGCTATATCGGCCGCTGTATCAGCCGCATACATATATAAAGACTCTTTACCATATTTTTTAATAAATACATCCTTTGGAGCTTTACCAGGTCTAAAACCATCGATTTTCGCATTATTATTAGCTTTCTTAAATGCTTTATCTAAAGCCTCTTCCCATTCTTTTCCTTCGATTATAATTTCAATTTCCTTTTCACTTTTTGCCATATTCTATTCCTCCAATTCTATATCCATACACCAAAGCCAATAGCCACCATACTAAGTAGTAAGCCAGCTGACCAAAATAGTCTAACAACATCCGTTTCACTCCATCCAAGTTTTTCAAAATGATGATGAAGTGGAGCCATCAATAACACTTTAGTATGAAATTTACTTATCGCAATCCATTGAATAATAACGCTTAATGTTTCAATAACAAACACACCAGCTACAATAATAAGTGTAACCTCATGATTCGTTATAATTGCCACACTAGCTAAGGCCGCTCCTAAAGATAAAGATCCTGTATCACCCATAAATATTTTAGCTGGATAACAGTTGTACACTAAAAATCCTACTAACGATCCTACTAAAACAAAACAGAAAATCGCAATAGCCTCATTACCAGAAGCCCAATCAGCTCCCCAAGTAATAAGTCCAAAAGCAAAGAATGCAATTGCCGAAAGTCCTCCAGCGAGTCCATCAAGACCATCTGTAATATTCACAGCATTACTACTACCAACTAAGACAAATAGTAAAAACATTCCATAAAGCCATCCTAAATCAAGCTTTATTCCCAAAGTATGAATATCGACAATCGGTTCATTACCACTACTCAAAAACATATAGAAAAATACTAAAGCGACAATTATTTGTAAAACCAGTTTCCAAAATATACTAAGTCCTTCATTATTATGCTTTTTAATTATTAAATAATCATCAATATACCCAAATATCGCATAAGTAGTAAAAACAAATAATACAATGAACAAATTAGTTGAAAACTCGACTTTACCTGTAAGCACCAGAGCTATCATTATCAAAACCGTTGGAATGATAAAAATTATACCTCCAGTTGTCGGTGTTCCATTTTTCTTTTTATGTCTTTCCCCAAGTGTGTTACTAACTTGCTGTCTAATATGTTTTTTCTTCAGCCATTTAATAGCAAAGTAGCCAAAAACAACTGAGACTGAGAATCCTAACATAATTGACAGTACAGCTTTGGCTAATACTAACATATCCTCATCTCCAAGTAGTACAATTATACCATTTTTTTATATAATTTGTACATATTATTTAAAACATTTCTATAAGTTCATCTAGCTTATCGATAACCGGAAAACCTTTGCCATCCATATCTAAATCAAACCTTACACCTATTCCTCCAGCCTTTTGCCACTCGCGTAAATTTTCTGGATAATCATCGACTAAAATTGCATCTTTAATTCTTACCATTTCTGCTTTTGATAACCTTTTAGGCACCGGAATAATCGTTACATTTTTAATATGTTTCCTAACTAATTCAACCTTTAACTCGGCTTCTTTTAAAGAAACAACATGCGTTAAAATAAATACATTAAATTTTTTACTATCAATAATCTTCTTTATACAATTAAAAGCATTATTAATTTCCTCTGACTTTTCTAAAACACCACACCAATCTAAATTTTTAAAAAATTGGTAATAACTTTCATAGTCTTTGTTAACATGTTCTTCTTCAGCAATTTTATATGATACATCAATTGAATTATAAATCACACCATCAAAATCAATATATAAATCCTTCATAAAACACCCCTTTAAGAAAAAAAGGGAATAATTCCCCTATTTTAAAGCTTCTAACAATTCAGCTTTTTTCATGCTAGAATAACCTTCAACATTTTTCTCTTTAGCTAATTTTTTAAGTTCAGCTACAGTTAATTTACTTAAATCTGTATCTTCTTTTTTAGTCTCTTTCTTAGTTTCTTTTTTCTCTTCTTTAACTTCTTTTTTAGCTTCTACTTTAACTGCTTTTGGTTTATATTCTTTACCTTCTAGCGCTGCTTTAGCTACTTTTACAAGTTCTGCAAATGATTTTGGATCATCAATTGCTATTTCAGAAAGCATTTTTCTATTAACTTCGATATTAGCTTTATTTAATCCATCAATAAATTTAGAATAACTAATTTCATTTAATCTACAAGCTGCATTAATTCTTGTAATCCA
>CALVRK010000099.1 GCA_944358565.1 uncultured Bacilli bacterium | reverse complement strand
TTACTTCAAAGCCTATTGCTGGATTATTACTTTCTGGTACAGTTATCTTATCTAATTTCGCATCGATATCGCCTTCATTTGACACCGTTACATCATACTGCATCGTATCTCCTGGACTTGTTAGTCTTGTTTTAAAGGTCGCCGTTGTAGGTGCATAAATATGGTTCATGACGATAATTATTATTACAATATAATTAGAGAAAATATTAAAAAGTATAGAGAAATCAAGGGCTTAACTCAACAACAATTAGCTGATAAGTCCGGCATTTCAATGAATTATATAGCAAAGATTGAAAGTAAAAAAATGCAGAGGGGCTTTACAATTGTTGTACTAGGTAGAATTGCCGATGCACTAGAGGTAGATATAGAAAAATTATTTGATAGATAAGTTAAAAGAAGTTATTTTGAGTAACTTCTTTTATTCATCTTTGAAATGTTTAACTATTATTGGTTTTAAAAGTTCAATAATGACAAGTGAAACTAAGTTGATTAATATAACATAAATAAACTGGCTAACGGTTATAGCTTCTAGTCCAAAGACTTGACCAATTGGGCTAAAGAAGACAATTATTTGAATGGCAATTAAGGCTAGAATACCGATATTTAATTGTTTGTTTTTAAATATGCCCCTTTTATGAATTTGTTCTTTTAACGAACGGCAATTATAAGCAAAGACAAATTCATTGATAACAATGCTTAAAAGAGCTAAGCTTTGAGCAACACCTTGTCCGAGTGGTAAAAAGCGATAATATACATATAAACTAATTAAGGTTTCTAAAATGACAGATAAAATCAGAAAACTACTAAAAAATTTAGTAAATATTTTTTTATCTAAGCCATTTGGTTTTTGTTTCATAATGTTTTTTGATGGGCCTTCATAAGCTAAGGCAATGGAAGGCACGGTGTCGGCCACCAAATCGATATACAAAACATGAATAGCGGATATAATAGTGTTTCCAGTAAGCATACCAAACAAAATGATTAAAATTTCAGTAAAGTTACTAGATAAGTTATATAAGATATTAGAAATGACGTTATCATATATTCTTCTACCTTCACTAACAGCAGTAGTAATAGTTTCAAAGCTATCGTTTAAAAGAATAATGTCAGAGACATCTTTAGTAACATCGGTACCACTTTTACCCATACCAATACCGACATTAGCTAGTTTTATAGCTGGAGCATCGTTTACTCCATCACCGGTCATAGCAACAACTTTATGTCTTTTTTGAAAGGCTTTAACTATTTGCAGTTTTATTTCTGGACTGACTCTCGCATAAACATTATACTTATTAATATTTTTACTAACATCTTCTTTAGTTAAGTGAGAAGCATTAATGCATTCATCTTCGTTTTGACAAATTCCTGCTTCTTTTGCGATGGCATAAGCTGTTTGGAGGTTATCGCCTGTAAGCATAACAACTCTAATTCCCGCTTCTTTACATAAGTCTATAGATTCTTTGATATTTTTTCTAATTGGGTCTTTGAAACCGGCAAGGCTGACTAAAGTAAGATCGTTTTCCTCCTTAAAATAATCATCTTCATTATCTATTTTTTTAGTAATTTTTTTATAAGCAAAAGCTAGAACCTTTAATGATTCGTTGGACATGTTTGTCTCAACCCTTTTATATTCATCTATATTTTCTTTTGTTATTGTTTTAACTTCATTATTTATTAAAATAGATTTACTTCTTTCGCTAATAGCTTCTAGGCTTCCTTTAGTATAAAGATATACTTCACCATCTTTTTCGTATACCCCACTCATCATCTTTCGGTCAGAATCAAATGGTAATTCAGTAATCTTTTTTAATTTTTGACTAGTTAATTTATTTTCTTTTAAATAATTTTTGATAGCTACATCAACGGCATCACCAATATATTTTCCGTCATCAGTCAAAGTAGCTGAGTTAGCACCATCCATAATGCCGATTAATGTTGGATAACCTTTTAGATTTTCAAGTGGTATGTCTTTACTATCTGTATAAATTTTAGTTATGCGCATTTTATTTTCGGTTAGGGTTCCGGTTTTATCGGTACATATTACTTCAGTAGCTCCTAAGGTTTCGATGGCAGCGAGATTCCTAACGATAGATTTCTTTTTAGCCATTCCACTAACGCCAATAGATAAAGTAGCGGTTATGGCAATAGTAAGACTTTCTGGTACACTAGCAACAACCATTGATATACAAAGCATGATTATATTTAAGAAAGTATAATGATTAATTAGGCCATAAACAAGAACAAAAGCAATTAAAATAAAGGCTACACAAGTGATGAAGCGACTTACTTTGGCAACTTTTAATTGAAGAGGCGTAATTGGTTCTTCTTTTGTATCTAAAACTCCTGCAATCTTTCCTAGTTCAGTATTCATGCCTGTATTAATAACGATAGCTTCAATTTTACCAGCAGTTACTACGGTTCCTGAATAGACCATATTATAGGTTTCAGCTAAGATAGATTCTTTATTGATAACTTCGTCTATCTTATCAACATTAGCACTTTCACCAGTTAAAATAGATTCATCGGTTTTAGCAAAATAACTTTGAACTATTCTAGCATCAGCTGGAACTTTGTCACCAGCTTCTAAGATAATATAATCACCAGGCACTAACCTTTTCGCATTTATATCTTGACTAATACCATTTCTTTTAACGGTTACATAATTAGCTGAATACTTTTTTAACTTCTCTGTCGCATCTTCAGCTTTGGATTCTTGAAAATAACCCATAATGCAATTTACTAAGGTGGTTCCTAAAATAACTAACGGTTCAAGAAAATCTTTGCCAGTAAATAAAGAGTATATTAATGATAGTACACCAACAACTAGTAAAAGAATAATCATCATGTTTTTAAATTGGCTTAGGAATATTTGTAATTTTGTTTTTTTATTTTTGTCAGTTAAAACATTTTGACCATATGTTTTTTCTCTTTTTAGAGCCTCAGCTTTGGTTATGCCATTTTCAGATGTGCTTAATGTTTGATAAATTTCTTCTATTGCTTTTTGATATGCGTTTTTCATTTTATCACTCTTTTCTATTTTACTTTTATTATAACATTTTTATAAGGCAATTGAATAATTTTATCTTATTGTTTTACAAAAAATATTACTTAATTTATTAAAGAAAAAAATTTATATTTTGTCAAAGAAATAGTGAAAATTTCATTTATAATAGCTAAGTTCTGGCTGTTTTTTCAATAGTTATAATACTTAATAAAAGAATTTATTTGAATTATTGTAAATATAAATAAAAAGTGTTATAATACGTGTAACTGATTGGAGAGATAAAATGAAATTTTATAATTCAGAAAATATTGTTGATGTCGATGTGAATGTGGCAAAAGCGTTGCTAGAACTTCCTGAAAATAAATTTTATGAATATGAAAATTTTAGGGAAGATTTTTATCTATTAACACGAAGCAAAGGTTATAATTATTTAGATTTTAAAAATGCTTGTGAAATGTTTTTGAATAAGAAAAGAAAGATGTCTAAATTGTGCAAAAAAATGTATAGAGATTTTATTTCGAAATACTATATATTTATACAAAAATTTATATCTTCACTAGACTATTGTTCTACGGATAAGATGTATAAGCTTTTAAAGGAAACTTATAAGAACAGAAGTGCTATTTTAGAGAGAATGGAAAAATTATCAGAAATTGGGATAAATCATTTTAGGTATGTATTTGAGCCCGATTTGAATGACAATCT
>CALVRK010000098.1 GCA_944358565.1 uncultured Bacilli bacterium | reverse complement strand
AATTGTCGAAAACAGTGTTGATGGCTTATATTTAGGAATTAAAGAAATAATAAATAATAGAAGTTTACTTGAAAAATATAAACAAAATCTTAGAAATTATAATTATAATATAGATGAAATAATAATAAAAATTAAAAAATTATTAGGAGGTTACAATGATTAGTAAATTAAAGGACAACAGAATTTTAAAGAAAATACTATTAATTTTTTTAGCGATACAGCCTATTTTAGATTGTTATTTATTATACACGGACGAAGTTATAAATTTCTTCCGTTTTTCGCCAACGACAATTATTAGAATGCTTATAATAGCTTTTCTATTTGTTTTAATATTTTTTAATAAAGATTATAAAGAAAATAGAAAGTATATTTATATTTATGGAGGAATTATATTATTATATTCATTTTTGCATCATTTTATTTCTTCTGGTATTGATAACAGCGGTTATAAAATTTTTAATTATAGTATTATTACAGAATTATTTTATATAGTTAGAATGCTTTTGCCTATAGCTGTTATTTATATTACTTATAATTTAAAACCAACTAAAGATGAATTTATTAAATTATTTTTAGTGGTAAGTGCTATTTCATCTTTGATAATTATTGTTTTAAATGTATTTAATATCTCTTTGGCTTCTTATGGTGGTGGAACTATAAAAGGCAATATATTTGACTGGTTTTTTAACGATAGTTATTCACCAAGGGATTTGGCAAGTAAGGGCTGGTTTAATTCAGCTAATCAAATTAGCGGATTAATGTTTATCTTGTTTCCTGTTTGTATATATTCTATATTTGATAAAATTACAAAGCCACGTATTATTACGGCACTTATGGTATTATTATCTATGGTAATGTTAGGAACTAGAGTGGCTTCTTATGGCTGGTTTTTAATTATTATAATGATGATTGTTTTTTATCTCTTCTTCTGTTTTATATTAAAAAATTTAAAATTTGATTTAAAGAAATTGGGTGCTGTGTTAATGGTTTTTGTTTGTGGTTTGGCGATTATGGTGTGGGCACCAATTGTTAATACAGGTGATAGTGAACCTTTAGATGAAGAAGAAATAAAAAATTTAGAGGATGAAAAAGTCTCAGTTAAAGAAAAACTTGGATATCTTCGTATAAATCAATTATATTTTAATGAAGTTTACCCGTATGAAGAGCACAAAGAATTTTGGAAATATATTGTTACCGATGTGCCAGCGGTTGATATAGTTGGAAATAGAAATGTACAGGTTCTTATTACTCGTGATGTTGGAAAAACTTATGAAAATATACCTAATGCTTTATTTGGATTAGGATATAGTAGATTTATTAACGCATATTTATATTTGGAAAAAGATTTTATAGTTCATTTTTACACGATTGGAATTTTTGGAATCATTTTATTCTTATTTCCTTATATATTGATAGGTATTTATGCTTTTTGTAAAACAATTAAGAATAAAAAATTTAATTTATTTATGGCGACTTTAATAGCTATATTAATATTACCTCTTGGTGTTTCTTATTTCAGTGGACATATTGTCGATGAACTTATTATTTCTCTTTATTTAGGATTTATTGGGGGATATATTTTATGTGAAAGTAAAGAGGCGAGAGATGATGGCCAAAGTTAGTGTTGTTATTCCGGTATATAATGCGGAAAAACATATTGGAAAGACAATTGACAGTTTATTAAATCAAACTTTTAAAGATATTGAATTTATATTTGTTAATGATGGTTCTAAAGATAGGTCACTAGAAATTTTGAGAGAATATGAGAAGAAAGATAATAGAATTGTTGTTATTGATCAGAAAAATTCTGGCCCTGGTGGGGCCAGAAATACTGGCATATTAAAGGCTAGGGGAGAATATATTGGCTTTTTAGATAGTGATGATACTCAAGATAAAAGAATGTATGAGCTTCTTTATAATAAAGCAACAGAAGATGATTTTGATATGGTTATGTGTAATACAATCACAGTTTATCCTGATAAAGAGGTAAATGTTGACGCGGGAATTACTGATGATTGTTATACGGATAATGAGATTAAAAAATGTATGATATTTTCTTATGCTGTTGTTTGGAATAAATTAATTAAAAGTGATATTGTTAAACAAACTTTATTTTCTAAAAATTTATGGTATGAAGATGTGGAATTTTTGTTTAAACTTTATCCAAAAATTAAAAAAGTTGGATATGTCAGTGAATATCTATGTAATTATATTCAAACTGATAATTCAATAACTTATACTTTTAATGAAAAAATTTATGATATACATACAGTTATGAATAACATAGTTAATTATTATAAAGATAATTCTTTGTTTGAGGAGTATTTACCTGAGATTGAATATTCTTATGTAAGATATATGTTTGGTACATTTATTAGAAGGATTGCTAAAACAAAAGATAAAAGCGAATATAAAAAAGCTGTTAGTTTTGCTATTAAAGAAGTAAATGATAAATTTCCATATTATAAAAAAAATAAATATTTAAATATGTCTGGTGGAAAAAATATTTATTTGAAAAAGTTTAATAAATTAATTGCGAAAGGTGTTTATACATTTGAAAAGAAAAAAATGAGATATGATTTTCAAAATAAGATAGATAATTTATTTAAAAAATAGAAGAATTTAAGGAGAGAGTATTTATGTTAAAAAAAATTTTGGAATATGGATATAATGCAG
The DNA here is from genome assembly GCA_944358565.1 of uncultured Bacilli bacterium. Classification (GTDB taxonomy): domain Bacteria; phylum Bacillota_I; class Bacilli_A; order RF39; family UBA660; genus Coprosoma. Next base: position 1,067 of record CALVRK010000098.1, on the reverse strand, counting down.
TATTAATTTTTATATTTACGTTTGCTAATTTATTAATTTTATCTTCTATTCTTTTTTTCATTAAAATACCTATTAGTGCATTTCATTTACCTATTTCTTTTATTACAGCGATTGTGGAAATTTATTTTTTACGTAAAATGCGTGTTAGAGATTTCATTATTATTCTTGTACATTATTTAATTTAAAAGACTTTGATATAGATTATAAGATTCAAGATAAGCTTAAGAATGTTATAGTTTATATGCAGATAAGATAATGTATGTTAAGTAGAAATAGCATAATATTTATAATAAAATTGTTAATATTTGGTGATGGATATGGGAAAGAGAAAAATTTATTTAGATATTTTAAAAATTATGGCGATTATTGCTGTTGTTATTAATCATTCATATTTATTTTTATCCAGTAATGATTTATTCAGTTATTCTTTTAAAACTTTTCTTTTTTTAATAGTTAAGTTTGCTGTTCCTTTATTTTTGATGGTATCTGGAGCTTTACTTTTAAATAAAAAAGATACTTTTAAGGATGTTTTTGCTAAAAGAATATTTAGGGTTCTAATTCCATTAATCGTGATTACTTTAATATGGTCATTATATTATAAGAGTAATTTAATGCGAATTCCTATTTATCTTATTGAGTGTGATGCGGATAAAATTCCTTATTGGGCATGGTACATTTATATAATTATAGCTATATATTTAGTTTTACCGTTTTTACAAAAAATGGTGAAGAATTTTAAAGACAATGATTATAAAATGTTTATTTTGCTTTTCTTAATTATTCCTTCATTTATTTCTTTTGTTTGTATAATTTTAGAAAGTTTCTTTTCTAAGACTTTGTTTGTTACTAGTTATATAACTGGAGTTATTTTTTCAGAATATATTGCTTTGGTTGTTATTGGTTATTATTTATCTAAAAAAGAAATAACTAAGAAAGTTAAAAATATTGCTATTTTTTCGTTAATTTTTTCATTATTTATTGCATTGTTTTTAGAAATATTAAATTATACTATGTATAATAATACGTCATTTTTTTTTTTTTTTTGTTTGTTATTAATGGCTATTATT
>CALVRK010000097.1 GCA_944358565.1 uncultured Bacilli bacterium | reverse complement strand
ACATATTTTTTGTCACAAGTTTCTAAAAAACAGTTAGAAAATGTTTTATTTCCAGTAGGGGAGTTACAAAAGAGTGAAGTTAGAAAAATAGCTCATGAATATGATTTAATTACGGCTGATAAAAAAGATTCTACAGGCATTTGCTTTATTGGAGAAAGAAACTTTAAAAAGTTTTTAGAAAACTATTTGCCAAATAATCCTGGAGATATTGTAAATGTTGATACCGGTGAAGTATTAGGTAAACACACGGGTTTAATGTATTATACAGTTGGTCAAAGAAGAGGTTTAAATATAGGTGGCACTAAAGATAGATTATTTGTTTGTAAAAAAGATTTAGATAAAAATATTTTATATGTAGCTATGGGCGATGAAAATAAATATTTAATGAGTTATGCTTGTGAAATTGAAGATGTTAATTTATTAGATGAATTACCGGCTAAATGTATGGCTAAGTTTAGATATAGACAAGAGGATAATGAAGTTTATACTGAGAAATTAGACAATGGAAATATATTAGTTAAATATCCTGAAGGTGTTAAAGCGGTTACTGAAGGGCAAGCTTGCGTATTTTATAACGGTGATGAATGCCTAGGCGGAGGTATAATTAAGACAGTATACAAGGAGTTAAAATAAATGGAAAAAGTAAAAGAACTATTAAAAAAATATAAGTTTATTATTTTATATGGCATATTTGGTGTTTTAACAACTGTGATTAATATTGCTGTTTATGGAATATTTTATAGTGTTTTAGGTGTTTCAAATGTTATTAGTAATATTATAGCTTGGGTTTTATCTGTTTTATTTGCTTTTATTACAAATAAACTTTGGGTATTTGAAAGTAAAAGTTTTGATTTTAAAATATTTATGAAAGAATTAAGTAGTTTTACAGTATGTAGATTAGCTACGGGTGCTTTGGATTTAGGAATTATGTTTGTGGGTGTTGATTTATTAAAAGGTCCAGCCATGATTTTAAAAGTTGCATCTAATATTATAGTTATAATTTTAAATTATGTTATGAGTAAATTATTTGTATTTAAGAAAAAATGAGTTCTTAGACGAACTTTTTTTCTTTTAATAATTGAAATGTTAAAAAAAATAGTATAAAATATTTGATTATTAGGAGGTAGGATTTTATGTTTGCTTTTCTAGCACTTTTTATTCCAAGTGTTATTGTAATTAGAATAATTGGATATTTTAATAAAGATTTAAAAATTAAAGATATTATATACGATTATATTACTTTATTTTTCTTTTCTTTTATAATCAATATAATTATTATGTATAACTTTTTTGGTGTTAAAGAAGGTATATTTAAGGCTTTAAATACTGATATTAGGTTGTTTGTTTGGATAAGTTTAATTTCTATCATTATAAATGTCATTTTGTGCTTAATTGGGCTTGCTGTTCAAAGAAATATAAAATTTAATATAGAGGTTAAGAATGAAACTAAAACTGAAACAGTTTCTAATAGTGATAATAAAACTATTAAGATGGATAGTAAAGTTAGTAAAAAAACTAAGAAAACTGTGTCTAAAGCTGTTAAAAGAGATAAAAATAAGTAGTTTATTTACTTTTGTTTTTTTGACGCTTGCTTTAATCATTTATTATGTTAGTAAGTATATTAATGAGTCATTTTATAATATTACTGTTGACCAGTTAATATATAGTTTACAGTCAGCTGAAGGAACTAGTCAAACAATATTTATTGATGGTGCGAAATACGTCTTAGAACGTATGATCCCTATATATTTAATTATTTTAATCATTATAATTATTTTTAAATTATTAATTAAAAATAAAACATATTTAGTAATTAATATTAAAAATAAAAATTTTAAATTTAGTATATATCCAATCTCCAAAATAATTAGAGTATTATTTACTTTTATACTTTTAATTTTATCGCTTAGATATGTTTATATAGAGTTTAATTTAGAAAATTATTTAAATCCAAATAAAAAAACACAATTCTTTGAAGTATATTATACTGATCCTAAAAACATTAAATTAACCGCACCTAAAGAAAAGAGAAATTTAATATACATATATGTCGAATCTTTAGAAACTTCTTTATTTTCAAATAAAAGTGGAGGTAATTTTAATGAATCAGTAATTCCTAATTTAGAAAGATTAGCTAAAAATAATATTAATTTTAGTGAAAATAACAAATTAGGTGGAGGAGATGCTCTTTATGGTTCTACTTGGACAGTTGCGGGAATGGTATCTTCTAGTGCAGGTGTACCTTTAAAAGTGCCTATAGATGGAAATATGTATTCTGGTTATGGAGAGTTTTTACCTGGAGTATATTCTCTTGGAGAAATATTAGAAGATAATGGTTATAAAAATTATTTAATGATAGGTTCGGATGCTAATTTTGGAGGCCGAAAGGATTATTTTACTTATCATGGTAATTATGAGATAAAAGATTATAATTATGCGAAAGAGAAAGGATATATCGATGATGATTATTATGTTTGGTGGGGCTATGAAGATAGTAAATTATTTGATTTTGCTAAAGATGAATTAACAGAAATTGCTAAAGAAGATAAAACATTTAACTTTACTATGCTTACTACTGATACACATTTTACTGATGGATATGTTGAGGATTTTTGCGATACGCTTTTTGATTATAAATATTTAAATGCTTATAACTGTTCAGATAGTATGATAGGGGAGTTTATAAGCTGGATTCAAGATCAAGATTTTTATAAAGATACAACTATTGTAATTACTGGTGACCATTTGTCTATGCAGGCTAATATATCAAGTATGTTTGATAGTGATAATTATGATAGAAATGTATATAATGTATATATTAATTCGGCTATTGAATCAAAAAACACAAATAATAGAAAATTTACTACTTTTGATTATTATCCTACTACGTTAGCGGCCCTCGGCTTTGAAATAGATGGAAATAGGCTTGGTTTAGGGACAAATTTATTTTCGGAAAGACAAACTTTAGCTGAAGAAATTGGAATAGATAAGTTAGACGATGAACTTTCTAAAAACTCAAAATATTATAATAATAGATTGCTTGGAGATAGTTATAAAGAATTAAAGAAAGCCGTTTCATCAGAATAAAAGGTATTGCTTAAAGTGACAATACCTTTTTTATTACTTAAGATTTTTTTGTTTCACAACTTTTTCGTAATGAATTATAAAGTAGAAGAGATAATTATAGTGTATTACTTAAACAGAACTTGTTACTATTCATAGCCTAATTAAATAATAATTCTATACATAACAAATTTCTAATAAACAAAAAAAGTAGAAATTAATTCTACTTTTCAGTGTTTAAAGCGTTTATTTCTTTTTCTGATAATCCAGTTATTTTAGCTATATCTGAAATTTTCATTTGTAATTTTAATAAATTTTTAGCTGTTTCAGTTTTTTCTTGACTAATTCCAAGAGCTTTTCCTTCATTAATTCCAAGTTTCTTGCCTTCGCTAATTCCGAGTCTCTTACCTTCCTTAATTCCAGGTTCTAAACCTTCTGATTTTGCAGCATTAATCAAAGTATTTTGAGTTTTTCTTGCCTCTTCTTCAGCTGATAAAAATTCAGTAAATTCTATATCATCATTTAATCTTTTAAGCTCTTCACTAAATTTTTTCATATATTCATCATCCCCACAATACTTCTTTATTTCTTCTAAGTTAAAATCTAAAGCCGCCACAAAATCATAAAGCTTATTTCCTTTTTTTATCTCTTCTTTAATCTTACTTATATTATACTCATATGTAACTAAATTGTCTACACGTTTTATTTTTGTTTTTTCGTCAATATATTCATATTTACCTA
>CALVRK010000096.1 GCA_944358565.1 uncultured Bacilli bacterium | reverse complement strand
TAAACCATCGTAAAAGTTTATTTAAGCATGGAGAAAGTAATTATTTATTTTTAAATAATCATGGAAATAAAATGACTAGACAAGGTTTCTTTAAAATATTGCAAAAAATAGCTAAAGAAAAAAATATAAAAAGCGAACTATCACCTCATACTTTAAGGCATTCTTTTGCCACCCATCTATTAAAACATGGGGCTGATTTGAGAAGCATTCAAGAATTATTAGGTCATAGCGATATTTCAACCACCCAAATATATACTCATATAACTAGTGAAAGATTACAAAAAAATTATGAAGAATTTCATCCTCATGGAAAATAATTAAATAAATCATGTTATAATATTAAGGCGAGGTGTAGTTATGACAAAATTTGTTTTAGTAAGACATGGTGAGCCGACATATGATGAAATTATCAAATTAGGTTTTAAAGGCACTGGTTTATCCTTAGCACCCTTAACACCAAAAGGTATTCAAAGTGTTAAAGAAACTGCTGAAGATAAAGCATTTGAAAATAGCGATATTTTAATATCATCACCTTATACAAGAACTATGCAAACAGCTAGCATTATTGCTAAAAGACACAATTTAGATATAAATGTCGAACCATTATTACACGAATGGATTCCCGACCTATCTAATAACTATAATACTGAAGAAAAATTCTTAGAATTAATTAGAATTGCAAAACACGATTGGGAATTAAAAAAACAAAAGCATAATCACATATGCAGTTTTAAAACCGAATCATTAGATCACGTTCAAGAAAGAGCTATTGATGCTTTATCTAAGTATTTAGATTATAATAAAGTTATCGTTGTGTCTCACGGACTATTAATAAGCACGCTTTTTCAAGAAAAAATAAGACTTCAAACTGCTGGATTTATAGTAGTAACTGATAGCGAAATAAACGAAAATTTAAAACAAATTGGAATGGAGAAAATATTATGCAAGAAATAATTTTAGATACAATTTTTGACTGTCTAAAAGTTTTACCTTTCTTATTTATCGCTTTTTTAATCATTGAGTTTTTCGAACACAAATTATCGCATAAAACCGAAAACACTATTAAAAAAGCTGGTAAATTTGGTCCTTTGATCGGTAGTATTCTTGGAGCTTTACCACAGTGTGGTTTCTCAGTTTTAGCCACCAACCTTTATATAACGAGAATTATCAGTCTAGGAACATTAATTGCCATTTATTTATCAACTAGTGATGAGATGCTTCCAATACTTATTGCTGAAAACGCTCCGCTAGATAATATATTATTATTAGTTTCTCTAAAAATAATTATCGGTCTTGTCTTGGGCTTTATTATCGATTTAATTATTAGAAAAGAAAAGCCAAAAGAAAATTTTGAAATATGTGAGCACGATCACTGTGACTGTGAGCATGGTATAATTTTGCCAGCCATAAAACACTCATTAAAAACCTTAGTATTTATATTTATAATCACTTTTATATTAAATACCACTTTTCATTATATTGGTGAAGATAATATTAAACACATTTTTGATAAAACAAATTTCTTTACCCCATTTATTGCTGGCTTAATAGGGTTAATTCCAAATTGTGGATCAAGCATAATTTTAACAGAATTATATATAGTTAATATTTTGCCACTTTCTTCCGCTTTAGCCGGACTTTTAGCAAACAGTGGAGTAGCACTCTTAGTTTTATTCAAATCAAACCCAGACATCAAGGAAAACATAAAAATAGTTGGTATTCTATATTTTATCAGTGTAATAACAGGATTACTGTTAAAAACATTTGGCGTTTAAAGTATGATAAATTCATACTTTTTTTCATACATTTAAAATAGGTGAGGAGTAATGAGAGAAATATTACCTTTTTTATTATGCTTACTTGCTGGATTATCAACCTTATTAGGGTCATTATTTATTTTCATTAAAGGAAATAAAGAAAATATTATTAAATGTGCTTTAGCTTTCGCCTCCGGAGTTATGCTTAGTGTATCTGTTTTTGATTTAATTCCTGAAAGTTTAACAATGTTTCAAAGTGTAACTAAGAACTCTATATTTCTAAGTGTTATGTCATTTATAATAATCGGTCTAATTATTCCTTTATTTATTGATAAAATACTACCTACTAAATTAGATCAAAACAGTAAATTATATAAACTTGGAATTTTTACAATGATTGCTATAATAATCCATAATTTACCGGAAGGGATGATAACCTATATTACCGCTGATCACAATTTAAAATTAGGTATTACTATTGCTATTGCTATCGCCATGCACAATTTGCCCGAAGGCATCAGCATCGCTATACCGGTATATTATGCGACAAAAAATAAGAAAAAAGTGGTTGGATTAACCTTTATATCAGGCATGTCCGAACCATTAGGCGCCATTTTAGCATTTCTTTTTCTAAAGCCGGTTATCAATAACACTATTATGGGAGCTTTATTTGCTATTATAGCTGGCATTATGACATATATTTCCATAATTGAACTACTTCCTGCCGCTTTACAATATAAAGAAAAAAAGAAAACTATTTTAAGTTTTCTAATTGGTATATTATTTATGTACGTAAACCACATGTTAAGCTCTTAACCCTTATAAAATAAGGGTAGGGGAGTAGTTAATTGCTGTTAGAAGATATATTAATCTCTTTAATTATCCTACTCTTTACATATTCTTTTTCATTAGAATATTTTGTGTAAAATGTAATTATTTTAATTCCCGCTTTATCGCAGATATCGTGAACTTTAATATCACGTTTTTTTCTATGAGAATTATTATGTGATTCATCATTTAATTCAATTAATAAAAGTAATTTACTATAATCGGCATTAAAAATGCCAAAATCAATATTTCTAAATAGTTCAGTATTAAATCTACTATTAGATACTTTTTCGATAACTGAAGCTAAATTAACCTAAGGAACAATTTAGGTATATAATTAACAGTAGATGATGTATCATCAGTTTCCATATTATTGATAGAAGCATCGCCAAAATGGGAAATAATTGCAAAAAAGACAGCTATCATCAAAATAACAATAATTAAAACAAAAATCATAAATTAAAACACCCCTTATATTATTAAATAAAAGAGTAGTATTAGATAAAATTATAAATACTACTCAAATTTTCTTTTATATACAAGTTAACATAATATATATTATCGGATTTAATTATTTCTAGTTTTACGAGCTTGAATTTCATCTATTTTATATAGTATTTCGGCCACATTTTCATCATTAACTTCTGTATAACCAAGTTCTTTCATAGCTTGTACTTTAGCTGAATTAATCTCTAAAGTTCTACTCATTTTATCTTCTAATTTATGTTCTATTTGCGAAACAAATCTTTTATGTGTCTCAGCTATTCTAGCTTTACTAGAAGTTCCTGCATGATATAAATTAAATGCTGAAAATAAAATACTTTCAAATACAAATTGTTCAGTTTCATCAAATGCAAATTCATATGGCTTAGTATAACCACCAACCTTAGATACATATGCTAATATATATTTAAGTTCTTTCATACTAGGCATTGACTGTAAATAATGATATAAATATAGCATAGAATTATATCCATCTTCATCTTTTTCATCTTCTAAACGTTCTTTTAATTCATCGACAATATTATGTAAAAGTTCTTTTCTTTTTTCATCTAAACCAGAAAAAATAACATTACTTTCACCAAGTTCGCTCTTATTTGAATTTTCAAATAAACTATTTATTCTAGTTTCAACATCCATAATATAATCAGTATCAACTTTAATATCATTAAGTTCTTCTGCTGATTTAATGCCAAGAATATTTAATAAAATAACTTTTTTATCCTTTGGCCATTTATTAATATCATCTAACTCCAAATA
>CALVRK010000095.1 GCA_944358565.1 uncultured Bacilli bacterium | reverse complement strand
AAGAAAGCTGGTGGGCTAGATATTCCCCTCAAACATACTTTATAGTTTTAATGGCACTATTTATTTTACTAACATCGCAAAACAAAAAATTATATGCATTAGCAAGTGTTTTATTGCTTCTATGCTCTTTCAATTCAGCACTTATTTTTAGACAAATGATCAAAACCAAAATACCAGTTAGTGGACAAACAAGAACAAATTTAGAAAAATTAGAAAATAGAACAATTATTATAAAACAAGATGGCTTTGATGGAGTAAAATTTAATTTAATAGATCATAATATAAAATATAAAACAAAAGAAAAGTTAAAACATGAAACTCCACTTTATATAGGCAAAAATTATTATGAATCAAATGAAAAAGTCTAGTTTATAAATCTTAAACTAGGCTTTATTTTTTCATAATATCCCTCACCATAAAATCATTCACTCTTTTTACTCTTTTTGAAAAAACTTGTTAATAACCATTTAAAATAATTATACTCATCAGTTTTCCTAAACAAAATCCAAAAAATCAAATTAACAACTACTAAAGTAGTTATACCATTTATAAAGAATTGAAATAATGGATTTCCAACATTTATTAAACTAATCAAACCATAAGTTGCCCCTAACATCACAAACATTATTATAAATAGCTTAAGTTGTTCAAATATAAAATCCATATATTTTTTCTTAAATAATTTTGTATATACATATTTTGGATAACTATATAAAAACAAAAGTAAAGAACTAACAACACCAGCCATAAACACACCAGCAATTCCAAAGAAATGAACACATACAATTGCACATACTAAATTTATAATAGACTCTAACACTGGAATTCTTCTATCTTCGTAAAAAATGCCAGCCGCTTCTTTAAATAAATTAATAGTTTTACGCATACCTTGCACATAAAAGTAAATAGCAAGCCATATAACCGCATATATAGGAAGTAAGTATTTATCACCAATCCACCATGTAATAAACGGTTGTAATACAGCAAATAACCCTACTGAACAAAGTGCGTAAATCCAAAAGTTAAACAAAGTAAGTTTTTCATATACTTCATAACTCTTTTCCTCATCTTCATTAACAAGCAAATTACCAACACTAGAAACAATCGAATAAAAAATCTGTGAAAGTAAAATAGAAATAGAATTAAAAATCAAATAATAGTTATTATAAATACCTGCATCCTTTAGACCGCGAATAGTTGAAATAACAATATAAGAAGTGCTTCCTACAATAAATGCTCCAATCTTATGAAAAAATAATCCTTTAACCTTAGTAAATATATCACTTTGAATATCTTTACTTAACTTCTCATATTTTTTAGCATTAATATAAGGATATTTTTTATTAGCAATCAAAGTAATTACTAAGTTTTCCGCAATTCTAAATATAATTCTAGAAACTAAATATAAAATATAATTCTTAGTCATATAAAGCAAACCTATTTCAAATAGATTCATAAAAATCAAATAACCCATATGAACAATATTAACTATATAATTTTCTTGATTAGCCATTAAAATAGAACGCTTATAAGAAAGTAAATAAGAAAATACCGTATCAATTAAAGCTAAGAAATAAAGCAAATACATACTTTCTTGAATTGAATTTTCACCTACAAAAAATGGAACAAATGGAAGTAAAATTAATCCAAGCACGAAAATAACCGCTGCTAAAATGCGGTAGCATTTTCTATAAAAATACATCAAAGATATAATTTTTTCTTTATCGTTTTCAGCAATCGGCTTATACAAATTATAAACAATTGCACTACCAATACCAAGTTCAACAATGCAAAGCATTGACATTATATTAGTAAAAAGTCCATTAGCACCTGAATACTCAAGGCCTAAACATTCCAAAAATACTTTTTGAGTAACAAAGCCTAAAACCATGCCAACAGCACTTGCTAAAGTTGCAACAATCGCATTAATAATAGATTTTTTAGTACGCATATCATCACCTCTACTTTAAAAATGTGCCATAAAAATTATAACACAATTGATAAAGAGTATCAATTGTGTTAATAGTCATTAAAAAATTAATTAATTTTATCTTTCTCAGTTTCCTGAATAATATAAATCGGTCTTTTTTTAACTTCTAAATATGTTTTAGATAAATATTGTCCTATAACTCCTAAACATAAAAGCTGAACTCCACCTATAAAAAACATAATACAAACCATGCTTGGCCAACCACTTGTTGGATCACCAAACATTAAAGTTCTTACAATTATAAAAATAATTATAATAAAAGCGACAAAACAAAATAAGATTCCCATAACAGAAGCAATTGAAAGAGGCACCGTGGAAAAAGCCACAATACTTTCTAACGAGTATAAAAATAATTTCCAAAAAGACCATTTAGTCTCTCCAGCTACCCTTTCAATATTTTCATATTCAAGCCATTTTGTTCTAAAACCAACCCAAGAAAAAATACCTTTAGAAAATCTATTGTATTCTTTCACTTCCAAAACAGCATTGACCATTTGCCTTGTCATAAGCCTAAAATCTCTTGCACCATCAACTATTTCCGTTTTAGAAATTTTATTAATAATTTTATAGTAAAGTCTAGCAAAAAAACTTCTAATGATTGGTTCCCCTTTTCTAGTTACTCTTCTTGTAGCTACACTATCATATTCGTTGGACTTTAATACTTCATACATTTCTTTAAGTAATGCAGGTGGATCTTGCAAATCCGCATCCATTATAGCCACATAATCTCCAGTAGATGCTTCTAATCCTGCATACATTGCAGCTTCCTTACCAAAATTTCTAGAAAAAGAAATGTATCTTACATCATCATTTTCAGAAAGCTCTCTCATTAATTCTAATGTTTTGTCTTTAGAACCATCATTGACAAAAATAATTTCAAAAGAAACTTCTTCAAAATCTTTTTTTATTTTCTGTATTTCATCATAAAAAATTTTAATTACTTCTTCCTCATTATAACAAGGAACAACTAAAGAAATTTTTTCCATTAAAACTTCACACCTTTTCCAAAATAAGTATAACAAAAAAAAAATAAATTTTCCACATTTTAGAAAATTTAGACACATTTTTTCATATATTTGTGCTATAATGATATAAACTGAAAGGATGATGAAAATGTATAGTTTATATTTAAAAGGATTATCAACAGATAATCAAGAATTAAGTGAAATAAGAGATAGTTTTAATGATAATGGCTTAAGTTTTACAAACGTTTTTGATAGTTACTCTAACTTAGCGACTTTATCCAAAAATGTTATCCAAGCTGAAGTTGATGAAAAAATTAGAAGGGCTAATCCAACTATGCAAAACGTTAATCTAATATGCCATTCTATGGGATGTAATTTAGGTGTTTTAGCAGCTGAACAATCTAAAAAAATTAAAAGTTTAGTCTTAATATCTCCAGAGTTTGGAGAATATTCTACTAAAGAAAAAAGAAAAATGGAAGAAGCTAATATCCACCCTACTTTCCAAAGGCAGTATGGAGAAAAAGAAACAAAAATAAGTAGTGACAAAGTTAGATCAATAATTGTCTTTAATAGAACAAAACCATGGGCGACTTTAGCTATAGAAAAAATAGATATTCCAGTATTAATCATATACTCAAAGGACGATACTTTTATACCAAAAGAATATCTAGAAAATTTAGCTAAAAGAAAAGATAATGTTGGAATCGAAACTATTAATTCTAAACTACATAACCCATTAACAAGCCAAGATCATAAAAATAAAACTATAAAATTAATTAAAAATTTTCAAAGATAAAATAAGGATTCTATAAATTGTTGTTGCACTTTATAAAATCTTTTTTCATATAAGGTTAAATATAACAAGTAAAATCCTGTAAAGTATAAGTTAAATAAAA
>CALVRK010000094.1 GCA_944358565.1 uncultured Bacilli bacterium | reverse complement strand
AAAGACGAAATTGGTGAAGATAAAGCTTTAACAATATCACTAGCTCCCATATCTTCCATATAAATTCTTTGTTTAAAGACATCCAAAGTTGTCGAAGCTAAAAAACGGCTTTTAATTACATTTGAAATATATTTTTCAAACCCAATATTCGCACTCTTATTACCATCTTCATCTTCTTTAATTCTATTCGCATTAGTTAAGTAACTTTGAATTATACTCAAAGTTGGTGAAGTAAAATTATCAGTATCTAAATCAGATAAAATCATATCATTTCCAAAAATATCCCTTACATTATCAGTATCTATCTCTCCAACAAAACAAATATTAGATGTATTAAAATATCCATAATTATTTAAATTTTAAATATTAGAAGCCACCATAGCATTAAATTCTAAACTATGGCCTCTTATAAAAGCATCTTGAAAATCATGAAGTAATAAAACACCTTCATAATTATCACTATTCATACCTAATTGTACTAAACCATTAACAAGTAAATTCATATTAATGTCATCAAATGAAAAAGCATTATGCACCTCTCCAAAAGGAATATCCATTAAATCTGCTGCTTCTTTAAGCATCGTTGTTTTCCCAGTTCCTCTATCGCCAATAAGTAAAATATTTTGTTTAACACTATCATTATAAAAATTATTATAAAGTGCCCATACTAATTTTTGTAAAGCTTTATCTTGAATACAAAGATTATCTTTTAGTAATTCATAAATTACTTGTCTATTCATGTAACCACCTATTCCTAAAGCCCTTTTTATTCACTAATTTTTATATGTAACTCATTCAATTGTTTTAAAGCAACTTTACTAGGAGCTTCAGTCATTAAACAAGACGCACTTGTCGTTTTAGGAAAAGCAATAACATCACGGATATTTTCCGTACCGCAAAGTATCATAGTAAGTCTTTCTAATCCTAAAGCCAAACCTCCATGAGGTGGACAACCATATTTTAAAGCATCTAATAAAAATCCAAACTGGCTTAAAGCTTGCTCTTTAGAAAATCCTAAAGCCTCTAGCACTTTTTCCTGGTCTAAAGGATTATATATTCTAAGACTTCCACCACCTGCTTCATAGCCATTAATAACTATATCATAAGCATATGCTTTCGCATTTTCTTTATCATCCAAACCATCTATATCCTGTGGCAAAGTAAATGGATGATGGCAAGCAATATACCTTTCTTCTTCCTCACTATATTCAAACATCGGAAAATCAGTTACCCAAGTTAAAGCATATTTATCTTTAGAAATTAAATCTAAATCTTTAGCTACTTTACACCTTAAAGCTCCCAAAGAAGTCTTAACCATTTTCTTATCGCCTGCTATAATTAAAATTAAATCATTATCTTTTAAATCTAAACTTCTAATTAAATTTTTACCTATTTCTTCATTTACAAATTTAGCAATACTACCAGTAAACTCACCATTATATTTTAAGAAAGCTAAAGCTTTAGCTCCATAAGTTTTAACATAATCTGTTAACTTATCAATATCTTTTCTCGAATATTTATCTGCCGCATTAAATACCAAAGCATTAATTATTCCACCATCATTTATAATATTTTTAAATAAACTAAAATCACTTTCTTTAAAATAATCTGTAATATCATAAATAGGATTTTCAAATCTTAAATCTGGTTTATCTGAACCATATAAATTAATAGCTTCATCATAAGTCATTCTATTAATAGGAAGTTTTATTTCTATATTTTTTACTTCCTTAAATATATTATAAAGTAACCCTTCAGTAATATTCATAATTTCATCTTGTGATAAAAAGCTCATTTCCATATCAATTTGCGTAAATTCTGGTTGTCTATCAGCGCGTAAATCCTCATCCCTAAAACATCTAGCAATTTGATAATATCTCTCCATAGAACTCATCATAAGTATTTGTTTAAAAAGTTGAGGAGATTGTGGTAAAGCATAAAAACATCCTTTATTAACTCTAGATGGCACTAAGTAATCTCTAGCCCCTTCAGGTGTTGATTTACAAAGAATTGGTGTTTCTATTTCCATAAAATCTAAAGAATTTAAATATTTTCTCGCACTTTGCATCACTTTATGTTTAACCATCAAATTGTTTTTAAGTTCTTCTCTTCTCAAATCTAAATAACGGTATTTTAGTCTTGTATCTTCTAAAGCTGTTACATTATTTAAATCAAAAGGTAAATCAATAGATTTATTTAAAATATCTAAAGATAAAACCTCTATTTCAACCTCGCCAGTTTTTAAATTTTTATTCGCTTCTTTCCTTAAAACAACTTTACCACTTACTTTTATAACATATTCATTTTTAAGAGTGCTGGCTAAATCATATACCTCACTTTTAGGGTCAACCACCAATTGAATAATTCCACTTCTATCTCTTAAATCAATAAAAACAAGTCCACCTAAATCTCTTTTTCTATTAACCCAGCCATATAAAGTAACTGTCTCTCCCACATTTTTCTTACCAATACTTGTATTGTTAATCTTCATCCTCATCACCTATTTTTTCATCTAAAAACTCTATTAATTTATCTAATTCAACTTTATATTCTTCTTTAGTTTCATTATTTTTAACTGTTAATACTTTACTATTAACTTCTTCTTCGCCAATTATAATAATATATTTAGCCATAACTTTATCAGCGTGTTTAAAATTACTTTTAAAATTACGGTCATTATAATCTATTTCAACATTAAAACCAGCCATTCTTAAATCATTAGCTAAAGCTAAAACATTAGACTTTTGATTATTACCCGCACTAAATATATAAACATCAGGACAAACAACTTCTCTAATATCTATTTTTTCGGCATCTAAAGCTAAAAATAATCTTTCTAAACCTAAGGCAAAACCAACACCAGACACACTAGGACCACCAATAAATTCTACTAAATGATCATATCTTCCACCAGCAGCCAAAGTACTTTGAGCACCAAATCCTTTAATATCAGCTTGAACTTCAAATACAGTGTGCGTATAGTAATCAAGTCCTCTAACAATATTTGGATTAACTTTATAATCTATATCCATCGCATCTAAATATTCTTTTACTTTGTCAAAATGTTCTTTACTTTCTTCATTTAAATAATCTAATATTTTAGGTGCATCTTTCATAATTTCATTAGAACTATCTACTTTACAATCTAAAATACGTAGAGGATTTTTTTCATATCTTCTCTGACAATCTTCACATAAATCATTTAAATAAGGTTTAAAATAATCAAGCAAAGCTTTTCTATAATTTTCTCTAGATTCTTTATCTCCTAAAGTATTTATATTAACACTTACTCCTTTTAAACCAAGTATTTTAAACAAATTGCAAGCCATACCGATAATTTCCGCATCCATCATTGGATTATTAGAGCCAAAAGCTTCAACTCCAAATTGATAAAATTCTCTATATCTTCCGGCTTGTGGTCTTTCATATCTAAACATTGGTCCTAAATACCATGCTTTTAAAGGTAAACTCTCCGCATATAACTTATTTTCAATAAAACATCTAACAATACCAGCCGTTCCCTCTGGTCTAAGCGTTAAATTTCTATCTCCTCTATCTTTAAAATCATAAGTTTCCTTACTTACAATATCCGTAGTTTCTCCAACACCTCTATGAAAAAGTTCACTTGATTCAAATATCGGAGTTTCAATAAACTTCGCATTGTATTTATCCATTAAAGCTATGGCTATTTTTCTAAAATAAAGATAAGTTAAAGCTTTATCGCCATATATATCATAAGTTCCCTTTGGTTTTTGTAACATATTATACACCCTTTCACTATTTAAAATTATATTGTTTTTTCATATAAAAGTCAATGAAAACGCCAATAATAAAAGCGCTTATATCAAATATATTTT
>CALVRK010000093.1 GCA_944358565.1 uncultured Bacilli bacterium | reverse complement strand
ATCACAAACAATTGTTTTTGTAAATAACTTTTTGCAAACTTTTACCTTTTACAAAGCAAATTCCTAGTAAATAAAAACAAATTACTTCTATAAATGATAGTAACACCCCAGTTATTACATGTCCTTTATATCCAATATAAAAAGTCCCAAGCAAATATGGTTTCCATATTTTTTCATTATGAATCATATCATCATAATCTTTCTCATAAATTTCTAAATCCGTTTTTTTCTCATCATAATTAACCCTAACTTTACTTCCGTTTTCCATATAGCCACATTTAATACATACACCATCAATCATTTTACTCATACATTTAGGACACTTCATATTCTCACCATCTAAAGTATAACATAAAAGAAAAGCACACCACAAGTAACCTATTTAATTAATTTTTTTATCTTAGCTAAACCATTTTTTTCAAGTCTCGATATTTGAGCCTGACTTATCCCAATTTCCTCAGCCAGTTCCGTCTGCGTTCTTCCCATCATATATCTTTGTAAAATAATATACTTTTCTTTTTCTTTAATTTGCTGAAGAGCGTTTCTTAAAGCTATCTTTGTTTCTAAATCATAAAGACTCTCATCATTTGAAAGTTGATCGTCTAAATATATAATATCTCCACCATCACTATAAATCGGTTCAAACATACTAACTGTATCTTTTAATGAATTTAGTGCCTGCACGACTTGCCATTCGGGAATATGAAGTCTTTTGGCAATTTCAAAAGCTTTGGGCTCTTTATTTTCTTTTAGTATCAGTTCATCTTTTACCTTCAAAGCTTTATAAGCTAAATCTTTAATACTTCTTGATACTCTTAAACTGTTATTATCCCTCAAATACCTTTTTATTTCCCCCAATATCATTGGAACTGCATAAGTACTAAAACGTACCTCATGATTTAAATCAAAATTATCGATAGCTTTAATCAAACCAATTACCCCTACTTGAAATAAATCATCTAAATTATCGGCTCTTCCAGTAAAATTTTTTAAAACAGATAATACCAATTTTAAATTACCCTTTATTAACTCCTCTTTTACTTCCTCCTCACCATTTTGATACCTCTTAAAAAGTTCTAGTTGCTCTTCTAAACTCAAAACTTTAATATTCGCAGTATTCACGTTCGCAATTTCAACTTTGTGACGTGCCATAAAAAATCTCCTTTCAACTTTATATTGCGTGAAAAGAGATTTTTTTAAACAAATAATTTTAACAAAATTAAAATTAGAATAATTGGTCCTATAAAAATTAATAAAGAAATGATTTTCTGCTTTAATTTAAAATTAAAAAGTTTATCTAAAGTTTGATAAAAAATAAATAAATATAAAATAGTTAAAATAAATAAAATAATATAACTAAATACACTTGATATATTAATAAATAAACAAGCTAAAACCAAACCAATTACTAAAATAATATTTAAAGGGGCAAGTAAATTAAACATTTTAAAATAACTTTTTTTCAAATATAAATTTAAAAATAAAGAAACAATAAAGAAAAATAATAAACTAATAATAAGTCCTATCATAAAATAATTAGCGCTTGCTGGCTTACTTGTTGTCGTTGTAATATATGAACTTAAAACTCCTGTTCCTTCTAAAAAATCATTAGAGGCATTTTCAAAAATATTTGCTTTAAAAAGCGTATAAAATATCCCAAAAAGTAAACTAGTAATTCCTGTAATTATTACTGAGATATAAAATAAATTTTTACTAATATATTTTTTTATAAAACTCATCCATCATCACCACTAAACTTTAAATATTTGTTTATGAAGTTAATATATATAATTAAATAAGCAGCCGATACCATATAACCTGCTAAAACATCACTCGCATAATGAACTCCTAAATAAACTCTACTTACCCCAAGTAAAACAATTAAAATACTAAGTAAAATAGTAAATGTAATTTTAATCTTTTTTTCTAAATTAAAATGCCATGTTAAATAAATTATAAAACCATAAAAACCTAAAGCGCACATTGCATGACCAGAAGGAAAACTGTAACCCGTTTCCGTGATAATCATTAAATCATATGGCCTATCCCTCATAAAAATAAGCTTAAGTAAAATATTTAAAATTAAAATATTAAACGCATTAAAGATAACAAAAATCCCATATCTTTTATTTTTAAAGATTAATAAAAACATCAGTGAAATAAATAGTACCATCACTTCACTTGCAAACATCGTTATGAATTTATAAAATCCGGTAAAAAAATCATTCTTACCAAAAGTAATAATACTATAAATAAAACTATCAAATTCACCAGTTTTATTTTCTCTTACTAAATAAGCAAGTATTCCAAACATCAATAATGAAATAATTACAAATGCCCATTTTTTTCTTTTCATAATATCACCCAATAACTATTTCATTATATCACGCAAAATAAAAATCGTCATGAAATTTGACGACTTTCTTTACTTTCCTTTACAGAAGGAGCTTTTTTAATATGATTACCTATTATTTCTGAAACATCAAATACTGTTACAAATGAAGAATCATCTACCTCATTTAAAATATCTTTTAAAATTGACACTTCAAATCTTGTAATAACTGTATATAAAACTCTTTTATCACCATGTGAAATAATTCCTTCTCCACTTAAAACCGTTACTGTTCTACCTAATCTTTTTAATATTGCACTAGCTATTTCCGAACCATCATCCGTAATAATAAAGGCTGCTTTCGCACTATTAAGGCCATCTGAAACCATATCGATAACTTTATAAGAAACAAAATAAGTAAGTAATGAATAAAGTGCTCTCTCAGCGCCAAACACAAATATAGCCGCTCCATAAATTACAATATTAAAACAAAATACAACTTGACCAACCGATAAACTTTTTTTCCTATTAATTAAAATAGCAACAATCTCAGTTCCATCTAAACAGCCACCCTCTTTAATAATAAGACCACATCCAACGCCTAGTAAAATTCCTCCATAAACCGTTGCTAAAAGAGTATCATCAATAAGAGGAGTATAATTTCCAAACACTTCAAGTAATATACTAAATAAAATCATTCCATATCCCGCTTTAAAGACAAATTTTTTCCCTAACTGTTTATAACCTAAAATCAAAAATGGTAAATTAACAATAAAAATTATAATACCAAGTGAACCACCAAATAAAGTATTTAAAATAATTGAAATACCATTCATACCGCCATCGATCATTGAATTAGGTATTAAAATAAGTTCTAAAGCAAGTGCGGCCATCACCGCACCAATCGTAATTAAAATAAGCGATAAACAAAAACTCCAATTAAATAATCCCTTCGACTGTTTTGCCATATCATCTAACCTCCACAATAATTTTGGTAGTGTGAATAGTTTATTACACTACCCATGACTTTTTCTTTATATTTAAAGGCTTTTCTTAACAATTTACTTATGACTCCCTTTTTGGAGTAAATATTTTGCTAAAATTTGCCTTTTTATCTATCAAAAAATGACATTACCCGATATAATGTCTTTAGAAACATAACAAGAATCGAGGTAATGTCATGTCTACAATTATATCAGTTTTAATTGAATTTTTAAATAGTATTAATAAAATTATTTGGAAATTTATTATTTTTCTATCAAAATTTATCAAAGTAGATGATGTAATCACCAGTAATAAGCCTACTGATGAAAAATATAAACAGTTTAAAGTTGATGACTCTCCTTTAATAGAACCTTTTGTAAAAATGGAACATAAGGATTATAAAAAGCTCATTAAAGAAAACAACATTAAACCTATTAACCGTCGCAATGGTAATTCTCCTATTCCAGATAATATCAAATGTCCTTGTTGTGGAGCTCCTAAAGATTTTCTTTATGATAATACTGGCAAACAAACTCAATTTGAATGTAAAGTTTGTCATCATATCTTTTCAAACAATCCACATAAACAGAAAGATGTTATCTTAAAATGTCCTCACTGCGAACATCA
>CALVRK010000092.1 GCA_944358565.1 uncultured Bacilli bacterium | reverse complement strand
CATTTAATGATTCATAGGAATTAATACTACAAATTTTCTTATGAATTTCAATTTTTAAGTCTTCATCACTAACAAAACTATCATTAATAGATGTAGCAACATCAATAAGTGGAGGAGTATCTTTAGTTTCTTCTTCTTTTGGTGTTTCTCCTTTTAGTTTAGCAACTTCTTCATTAAGCATTTGCATAAATAATTCAATACCAATACTATCGATAAAACCGGCTTGCTGACTACCTAAGATATCTCCAGCTCCTCTAATTGATAAATCTCGCATGGCAATGGCAAAACCACTACCTAATTCGGTAAAATCTTTAATTACTTTTAATCTTTTGGTTGCAACTTCAGTTAAAATTTTATTTGGAGCATACATTAAATAACAGTAGGCAATTTTATTACTTCGGCCAATTCTTCCTCTTATTTGATATAGCTGTGATAGACCAAAGTGATCAGCATCTATAATGATTAAAGTGTTGGCGGATTCAATATCAATACCGGTTTCAATAATAGTTGTACATAGTAAAACGTTGTATTTTTTTTCAGTAAAATCCATCATCACTTGTTCTAGGTCATTTTTATTCATCTGACCGTGAGCAACACCTATTTTAGCTTCTGGGACTAATCTTTGGAGTTCGGCTTGTTCGATATCGATGTTTTCAACTCTATTATATAAGACGAATACTTGACCATCACGAGCTAATTCTTTATATATGGCATCTTTAATAATTTGTTTATTTTCGGCAAGGACATAAGTTTGAATAGGGTAGCGATCAACTGGTGGAGTTTCAATTAATGATAAACTTCTAATTCCGGCAATTGACATTTGCAAGGTTCTCGGAATAGGGGTTGCGGATAGGGTTAAGACGTCAACGTTGTTTTTATATTCTTTTATTTTTTCTTTATGTTTAACCCCAAAGCGTTGTTCTTCGTCAATAACAAGAAGTCCCAAATCCTTGAATTTTACATCATCACTTAAAATTCGATGGGTTCCTATTAATAAATCTATTTGGCCTTTTTCTAATTTTTCTAAGGTTTCCTTAGTTTCTTTTTGAGAGGCAAACCTATTTAATAAAGCAATATCAACTGGGAATGATTTAAAACGTTCAACAGCGTTTTGAAAGTGCTGGGAAGACAAAATAGTGGTAGGGCATAAAATAGCGGCTTGTTTACCAGAAATAATTGCTTTAAAAATGGCTCTAAAAGCAACTTCTGTTTTACCATAACCAACATCACCACATAATAATCTATCCATTGGTTTATCTGATTCCATATCTTTTTTTATTTCTTCTGTTACTCTTAGTTGGTCAGGTGTTTCTGTGTGATCAAATTCTTTTTCAAAGGCAATTTGTTCTGGGCCATCTTGATCAAAAGCAAAACCCTTTTTAGATTCTCTTATAGCATACATTTTCAATAAGTCTTCGGCAATATCTTCGGCATGTTTTCGAGCTTTAGCTTTGGTCTTTTGCCATTCGTGGCTACCTAGTTTATTTAGTTTTGGAATAGAGACATCGCCAGATGAATACTTAGTAATTAAATCTAATTTCTCAACCGGAATATATAATTTATCATTATCACGGTAAGTTATTGTTAAATAATCTTTTTTTAAACCATTTTTAATAATGGTTTTTAAGCCATCATATCTTCCTATACCATGAATACCATGGACAACATAATCACCAATTTCTAATTTAGTGATATCTTTAATTCTAGTACCATATTTAAACTTTGTTTTATAACTATTTTCTTCATGTTTATCAAATAATTCTTTTTCAGTTATAACGATATAATCATCAGTTATAAAACCGCTGTTTATTTTTTTTACAATTAAATTTAATTTTCCGGGAAATAATTTATTTTCATTAGTAAAAGTTAAATTATTATTTTCTAAAAAATCGATTAGTTTATTTACTTGATAACGATTATCTAAGCAAATAATTACTTGTTTGCCTGTTTTTAAATACGCATTTAATCTATCGTTTATTTGTTTTTTATCTTTAGGGAAAGTTTCTATATCGACTTTTGTATAGACTTTTGATTTACTACTTTTAGTTTGATTGTGAAATTCTTCAAAGATAATTGGTTTATTATCTTTTACCTCATCAAAAGTAAACATGTACTTTGTTTTAGGTGGTAAATCAACACTAATACTATAATTTTTCATTTCATCTAAAAGTAAATCGTAATTTACCATTAGGGTGTGAAAATTATTATAAATTGTAATAGGGTTATTTAAGTATCCTGCAATATTAGTAATGTTCTTTTCATTTTGCATTTCAAGGTGTTTGGCTTCAAAATTATAATTTTCAAGAAGAGTTTCGGTGTTTGGAAAAATAGTTACTTCATTTATTTTTGAGATAGTTAGCTGAGATTCAACATTAAATGTTCGAATAGAATCAATTTCATCGCCCCAAAATTCTATTCTAATTGGATTATCACTATTGATTGGAAAGATATCAATAACGTAACCTCTAACAGCTATTTCACCAGTCATATTAACAGTTGTTTCTCTTTTATAACCTAAATTAAATAACTTTTCAATTAATTTATCTAAGTTAATAGAATCACCAACTTTTAAATTTATTTTACTATTTTTAAATTTTTCTTTTGAAGGTAAAAATCTTAAATATCCCATAAGATTAGTTATTATGATAGCTTTTTCTTCATTTATAACAGAGTTCATCGTTTCTAAACGATTGATTTTAAATTCAGGTGAGACAGCAATAGCAACGCTAGTTATAAAATCGTCCATGGGAAAAAACCATACTTTGTCAGTATAGTGGGTAAGTGAGTTGTAAATTAAGCCAGCTTCATGAAGGTTTGAGGTTACAAGAATAATGGAATTATTACTATTTTTAAATTTTTCATAAATATAAATACTTTTTAATTCGTTATTTAAACCTATTAATTCATTTGAAGCGACTTTATCAAATATTTTATCTAAGAAAGTCATTTTATCACTTCCAAACTATTATATTTATTCATTAGATTATCAAATGATAGATTTAAATAGTCTAGGATCATTTCTGGGGCTTTATCAGTTACTTTTTCTAAAATATTTAATTCTTCTTTAGGCATTTTACCAATGACATAATCAATTTTATCATGGTTTTTATTATTCGAAATACCTATTTTTATTCTTTTATATTCATTTGAATGAAGGTGTGATTCAATATTTTTTAAACCATTATGGCCACCAGATGAACCTTTATATTTTATTTTTTTTTTTTTTTTTTCAGTATCTAAGTCATCACAGATTATCAAAATATCTTCTAGATTTATTTTAAAGAATTCTTTAAATTTGATGACAACTTCGCCTGATAGATTCATATATTTTTGTGGTTTTAATAAAATTACTTTTTCACCTTTGTAATTAAATTCTGTATATAAGCCATTAAATTTTTCTTTATTAAAATTTAAATTTTGACTTTGTGCAAATTTATCTATAAATTTAAAACCCGCATTATGTCTTGTGTTTTCATATTCTTTACCTGGGTTTCCGAGTCCTACAATTAATTTCATGCTTTCACCTTCTTTTTCTTTGACGATAATATTATAACACATTTTTAAATTTTTAAAATATATAGTCCTTTTTCTTATTTTTGAATAATATATCTTAGAAATGGAGTGATTATAATGAATGAAAAATTTGGATGCGAAAATTGTAATATAAATGATAATTATGGTCTTTTATATGTGAATGAGTGCAATGACGGGGTGATAGGAAAGGAGTATAAAATTAAAGCATACCCACAATATCAAACGGTTCAGCCTGGGATGGAATATTTGATGGAACCTAAACCTATATTTGATAATCCAAATTATAAAGGAAGTGGTAAACTCAAAGATAAAGTGGCAATTGTTACTGGTGGTGATTCGGGAATAGGTAGGGCAGTCGCAGTTTATTTTGCAAAAGAAGGGGCAAAAGTTGTTATTGTTTAATGAAACTCCCCGCAGCAAGCTACGGGGTATCTTTTTGTGCGATGTCTTTTAAAGACATATATAATTGCTTAT
>CALVRK010000091.1 GCA_944358565.1 uncultured Bacilli bacterium | reverse complement strand
TCTATGGAGAAGCCTTAGGTTTCTGTGAAGTAGAAAAAGCTTACCGTGAGGTAAGCTAATGTCAAAATTTATTTTGGTATTTTGTTCCTTTTTTGGAATATAATATTTTGTCTATGTTTTTTTGTAATTTTTATAATATTAATGAATTATTTTTAAGGTGGTTGATGTTTAATGAAAAAGCCGATTATTGGTGTTTTAGCGCCTAGAAGATTTGATAAAGATGATCCATTTGAAAGTCAAAGCAGGTTTGTCGATAATTTTCCTAAAAGAGTGATAGAAGCTGGTGGTATTCCGATTGGATTATTATTTCCTGATGAGAAGTTTAATGAAGATGAGATGAAAATGGTAGATGGTTTAATTATTCAAGGTGGTCCACATTTAGGAAGTTCTCATATATGCGCACTTCATTATGCTTATTTAAATAAGATACCAGTTTTGGGTGTTTGTTTAGGAATGCAGACGATGGTTGGGTATGAATGGTTTAGACAAAAGCATTTAAATGAAATTGATTATGATATCATTTTGAATGATTTTAGTTATGAAGATGAGCCAAATTATTTATATGATAAAGCCGGTCATAATAATTTAGATCCGTTTAATATAAAAGATATTGAAAAGTGTAAGCACAAGGTTTTTATAGATAAAAATTCGAAATTGTTTGATATTTTTCAAACGAAAATTTTAAAGATGCCTTCACTTCATAATTCTATGGCTAGAGAAGAAATTTTTGAAAATGATAACTGCATTTTTAAGGTTACAGGTATAAGTGAAGATAGTGTAATTGAAGTGATCGAAAGTAAGGATGATTGGTGGTGTGTTGGAGTACAATTTCATCCAGAATTAGAAAAAGAAAATTTAAAATTATTTGAAAAATTTATCAAAGAAAGTTTAAAAGATAAATTTGACTGTAAGTGAATAAGTTATTATAATAACGATGTTTTAAGGAAGGAATTATTATGGAAAGGCAAAAGTATTTAGAAATTATTAAAGATGAAGAATATAAGTTAATTAACGAGCTTGTTCAAAATGGAAAATTGCAAGATTATCATTATTTAGTAGAAATGTTTGATCGTGAAAAAGATGAACTTGTAAATAATATGAGTAAAACTCCGGAAGAAATATATGATGGAATTATAGCGGATTATTTAAAAACTCTTAAAGGTATTGGTATGTTAGTGCCTGGTTTATCGACAGGTATTAAAGATGCGAAAAGCGGTGTATCTATTTATACTTATGAGGGTAAAACGGCATATGATGGTGTAGATATAGATGAAAATACTCGTTTTGATTTAGCTAGTTCAACTAAGTTATTTACAACAATAGAAGCTTTAAAATTAGCTGAAGAAGGTAGGTTTGATTTTGATAAATTAGTTTCGGGATATAAAAATGGTAAGTATACCAATTTGAATATTTCGGTAGAGAAAATGGCTAAATTTTATTATGATTTAAGAACAGATGGTAGACTTGACGATGGGAAACTTTCTTTTGATGAGCTACATAGAAGACTTGCAAGTACTAAAGTTATGAAAGATCATACATTTATTTATAGTGATATCCCGTTTATTATTTTAAAAGATTTACTTCCAGAAGCTGATTGGTATTTTAGAAAATATTTTAATGAAGAGATGAATCTTTTACAAACTAGTTATGATAGAAACTTTGGAGTATTAACTGGTGGTAAGGCTTTTGAACTTAATTTAGTGCATGATCCAAAGGCTAGAATAATGGAAAAATATTGTTTAAATCCAGGGCATGCAGGTATATTTAGTACATCTAAGGATATGGTTAAGTTATTTGATTTTTTGAATAAAGGATTTTTATCAGATGAGTCTATTACAAGAATGATTACGCCAGCTTTAGATATTTTAGTTTTGCTCAATTCAGATGGCACAGTTATGTATAGGAAAAATAAAGAGGGATTTATAATTGGTGCTCGAAAAGTTAATAGAGGAATGGGGGTTTATTATAAACATCCTGATGGTATTAGGGTAAATGAAATAGTTGATGCTATGAGCGATAGGGCTTTTGCTATTGCTGGATTTACTGGAAGCTGGGCTACGTTTGATCTTGAAAACGAATTGACGGCTAATATTTTAGCTAATCCGCTTTCTAATGCTAAGACAAGAGAAATTATTATCGATAATCAAAAATTTAATATAGCAGATTGTGGTAAGCATTTTGAAGATGGTACTATATTTAAAATTAATGGTAGAATGATTAAAGTATTAGATTGTGATGGAAATTTGGTAGATGATATTCCATTTGCAAGAATTACAAACACTTTAAAAGAAATGCAAATTTATACTTTACTTAAATTAAGACTTGCTAAAAATGTTTTAATGTGTAAGTATGAACTTGAACAAAGCGAAATTTTATATGATACCGTTTCTAAAAGTTTTGAAAGTGAAAAAGTTATTAGAATTAGAAAGTGATTTTATTCATTTTCTTTTTTTTATGTAATATACTTAAATGGGTGGAGTTGTATGATGCTTTCGGATTTACAAAACAAAGATATTATAAATGTGTTTGATGGTAAAAAAGTTGGTTCGATTATTGATGTTAGTTTAGATAAAGAGGGCAAAATAATTGAGATGAATGTTCAAAGAAGAAGGTTTATATTTTTTAGTGGTGGTGTATTTAAAATTAAATGGTCTCAGATTGACAAGATTGGTAAAGATGTTATACTAGTAAATGTGAATACCTAGGAGGTTATTATGAAGATATTACTACATACAGGTAAGTTTAAAGATGTTGAAAAAAGTGGTGTAGGAAGAGCGATTGTGCATCAAAAAAAGGCTTTAGATTTAATGCATATTCCTTATACAACAGATCCTAATGATGATTTTGATATAGCGCATATTAATACGATTTTTCCCGAGTCTTTAATGCTGGCTAAAAAGTGCAAACAAATGGGTAAAAAAGTTATTTTTCATGCTCATTCTACAGAAGAAGATTTTCGCAATTCATTTAAACTTTCAAATGGTGTATCTCCATTATTCCGTCAGTGGCTTAAAATTTGTTATGGTTCGGCTGATTTATTAATTACGCCAACAGAATATTCTAAAAGAGTTTTGGAAAAATATGATTTAGGTAAAGAAATCATTCCAATTTCTAATGGAATCGATTTAGATTTTTTTAAAGCCGATAAGGATAGCCGAAAAAGGTTTAGAGAAAAATATAATTTTAGTAATGATGATAAAGTTATTATGGCTGTTGGACTTTATATTGAAAGAAAAGGGATTTTAGAGTTTTTAGAACTAGCTAGAAGAATGCCAGAGTATAAATTTATTTGGTTTGGTTATACTAAACCTTCACTTATTCCTATTAAGATAAGTGAAGCTATTAAAAATAAAACAGATAATGTTTATTTTCCAGGATATGTAGATAGCTCAGAGCTAAAAGATGCTTATGCGGGATGTGATTTATATATTTTTCCAACTAAGGAAGAAACTGAGGGGATTGTCTTATTAGAAGCTTTAGCGATGAAGTGTAAAACATTAATTAGTGATATTCCAATTTATGATGACTGGCTTAAAGATGGGGTTAATGTTTATAAGGCTAAAAATATCGATGATTTTGAATATAAAATTAAACTTATTTTAAAGGGATTATTACCTGATTTAACTTTAGAAGGATATAAAGTAGCTAAAGAAAGAGATATTAAGAAAATCGGTTATAAATTAAAAAAAGTATATGAATATGTTTTAGAAAAAGATTTGATAAATAAGTAAGATAACAAAAAAATCTTGCTTTTTGTTTGTTTGAAACTTTTTGTAAAGAAAAAGTTAAAACAAATGATTTTTCGAAAATATTACTTGTTTTTTTTTTTTTTTTTTTTATTTTATATTTAAAATTATTTTTATTTTTTTATTTTTATAAAATATTAAAAAAAATAATTTTTTAAAAATATTAATTGTTTTTTTTTTTTTTTTTTGATAAAGTGGGTATGTAAGGTAAAGGAGAATGAAAAAGATGCATAAAAGATTAAATAAAACTCAGCGTAATTATATAATCGCAGGACT
>CALVRK010000090.1 GCA_944358565.1 uncultured Bacilli bacterium | reverse complement strand
ATTGCCGAAGAAACAGGAATGACTAAAGCAGATGCTACTAGAGCATTAGATGCTGTATTAAATGGAATTGTAGAAGGATTAAAAAGCGAAGGAAAAGTTACTTTAACTGGTTTCTGTACATTTGCTACTCAACATAAAGAAGCTAGACAAGGCCGTAACCCAAGAACAGGTGAAGCTGTAACTATTCCTGCAAGAACAGCTGTTTCTATCAAAGCTGGCGCAAAATTAAAAGATGCATTAAACTAAGGCTTTGACGCCTTTTTTTAATACCTAAAATGGAGATGAATTGATGTACGAAACTGCAATTAGACTTTTAGAAAAAATTAGTAGTTATGGATATGTCGCATATATGGTAGGAGGATATCCACGAGATTTATATTTAAAAAGGACCTTTACTGATATAGATATATGTACTGATGCTACCCCTATGGAACTGCATCAAATATTTTCTGAAGTAGTAACAACTAACTCAGAATATGGCTCAGTAACCATTGTCTTTGAAAAGACCAAATTTGAAATTACAACCTTTAGAAAAGAATTTAAATATAAAGATCATCGAAGACCAGAAAAAATAGAATATGTCGATACTTTAGAAGAAGATATCAAAAGAAGAGATTTTACTATAAATACTTTATGTATTGATAAAGAGGGTAATCAAATTGATTTAATTGGGGCTAAACAAGATTTAGATAATAAAATAATCAGAACAGTTAGTAACCCTAAAATAAGCCTTAAAGAAGATGCTTTACGTATTTTAAGAGCTATTAGATTTGCTACTACCTTAAACTTTACCATTGAACCGAAATTAAAAACGTATATCCGTAAATATGGACATTTATTAAAGAAAATATCAAAGGACCGTAAAAAAGATGAATTAGATTTAATATTTTCTAGTCCTAATAAAGCTTACGGAATTGAACTATTAAACGTTTTAAAACTTAGTGATTATCTCGAAATACCAAATTTAAAAAAAGCTAAAATCACTCCATCGATGATTGTCACCTGGTCTCAATTAGATGCTTTAGATAAATATAATTTTAATGCCATAGAAAAAGAAAGTATTAGGAAAATAAACGAAGTTAAAGATAAAGATCTTTTAGATAATCATGTTTTATATAATTATGGCCTATATATCTGTACCATGGCTGCCGAATTAAATGGCACTGATAAGCAAACAATTAATGAAAAGTATGCTAAAATTCCTATAAAAAGTAGATTAGATATTGCTATCAGTCCAATGGAAATATGTAAACTGTTAAACAAAGAAGCAGGTTCTTTTCTAAAACCTCTTTTATCTGATTTAGAAAATAAAATATTAGATGAAACATTGCCAAATACCAAAGAAGATATAACTAATTATATTATAAATACATATCAAGAAGAGACTATCAAATAGTTTCTTTTAATTTATCCTCCCACATAGCCAATCAACGGAACAATTGTATTCTTTTGCAAACTTTCAAATATATACTGTTAGAATCAAAACATTATTATTTTCATAAGCATATTATGTAGAATCAATAGTATTTGAAGAACTCATAATCCTTTTTGTGATTTATAAATTTTATTTTTACAAAATAGTTATTAAATATTTATTATATTATATGACAAAGTTGTGATATAATTAAGTAAAGTAGATGAGTAAATAATGTGGTAATATATATAATTTACAATCTAATATGTAGAAAGAAGGAGAGAACATGGCCAAAACCGCCTTAGAAGCATTACAATGTCCTAAATGTGGTGGAGCAGTTGAACTTGATAGTAATCAAGAATATGGGTTTTGTAAATATTGTGGAACAAAAGTACAGAACACAAATTTTAAGAAAATTAAAGGAGAAGTAAAAATAATAGGAAATCCAACTGTAGAAAACTTTATAAAATTAGCAAAAAGAGACTATGATGACGAAAACTATAATGAAGCATTAGAAAAATATAATAAAGTTTTAGACATTGAACCAGATAATTGGGAAGCTGTTTATAAAAGAGGAGTATGTATTACAAAAACAACCACTCTTGGCGCATTTAGAATGGACGATATTGTTAAAGGCTCAAAAAATGCATTAAAGATTATTGAGGAAAACAAAGAACTAAAAGTAAATATAAATCAAATAAAATTAGATATGGCATATGATATATTAATGTCTTGCTATGAAATGTTTAGATTTGCATTAAATCATTATAACGAATTTTGGGAATTGGAAAATTCTGCATCTGAAATGTGGAATAGGGAAGCAGCAGTATTAAATGCGGCTGAATATGCTGCAACACTTATAGAAGGTATACCAGACGATAAAATAAAGACTACAATATCTGGAGAAACAAAAAAAGATGTATTATTATCTGCATACGATGCAATAATTCTTTGCTGCGTTACAATTTGTCAAACAAGAAGTTATAAAGATTTAAATAGTTATCCTAAAACTTGGATAAAAGATGAATATAGAAATAATTATGTTCAGATTTATGATAAATATTCAACAAAGATAAAAGAAATTGATCCTAATAAAGAAATCAAGAAAATTCAAAGAACAGGTAATCAGGGATGTTATATAGCTACCTGTGTGTATGGCTCATATGATTGTCCAGAAGTATGGACCTTAAGAAGATTCAGAGATAATGATTTAGCAAAGAAATGGTATGGAAAATTATTTATTCATATTTATTATTCCATTAGTCCTACGATTGTTAAATTATTTGGTAAAAGCAAATGGTTTAAAAGCATATTTAGACCTTCATTAGATAAACTTGTAAAAAGATTAAAAGAACAAGGATATGAGTCATCACCATATGATGATCAATCATGGTAATTATACTAATTCAAGCTTTAATACATTTATAAAGACAACATCAAAGTCCATTTTTGGACTTTTTTCTACACATATTATTGTAAATTAATAGTTATTTAAGTTATAATAAATAACAAGGTGATTTTATGACAGGAAAGATAATAGAACTAATGAAAAATGGACATATTTTAGTTCCCATGGCCTTACTTCAAAACTATAAAAAATTAAAATTAACCGATAAAGAGTTAATTGTTTTAATCTATTTATTAGGCACTAATGAATTTGATCCAGAAAAAATGTCCAAAGACTTAAATATTAAATTAGCTGATATTTTAAAATTAATTGATAACTTAACTAGTAAAGATGTTCTAAAAATAGCTGTTAAATCAGGTAAAGTTTGTGAAGAATATATCGATTTAGATGAAATGTATAACAAATTAGCTATGAGTATGATAAATGACAAAGAAGCAGCCCCTAAAACTACCATATATGATAAATTTGAAAAAGAATTTGGCAGAACTCTATCACCTATAGAATATGAAATTATTGGAGCTTGGCTTGACGGAAACTATACTGAAGAACTAATTGAATTAGCTCTAAAAGAAGCTATATATAATGGTGTATCTAACTTACGTTACATTGATAAAATATTATCTGAATGGCATAAAAAAGGTATAAAAACCGAAAATGATATTAAAAAAGATCGTGAAAAACGAAACAAACAAAAACCAAAAAAGGAAGTATTTGATTATGACTGGCTTAACGAAAAAGATTGAAGATTATTTAGATGAATTATTTCCAAATCCAAGATGTGAATTAAATTATAAAAAAGATTATGAACTGCTTTTAGCAACCATGTTAAGTGCTCAAACGACGGATAAAAGAGTTAACTCTGTTACCGATATATTATTTAAAAAATACCCCACCTTAAAAGAGCTATCAAAAGCTAATATAACTGATGTTCAAAATATTATTAGACCCATTGGTACATATCACAAAAAAGCTCAAAATTTAATTGAAATAGCAAAAAGGTTAGAAGAAGATCATCAAGGAAAGTTACCTAATAATAGAGAATATTTAGAAAGTCTTCCAGGGGTTGGAAGAAAAACTACTAATGTTGTTTTAAGTAATATTTTCAATGTTCCTTGTATTGCTGTCGATACCCATGTATCTAGAGTGAGTAAAAGATTAAATTTAGCTAAAGAAACTGACAATCCTTTGGAAATAGAAAAAAAACTAAATAAAAAATTTCAAAAAGAAGAATTATGTAAAAGACATCACCAATTAGTTTTATTTGGTAGATACCACTGTTTAGCTAGAAATCCAAAATGTGATGAATGTAAGTTAAAA
>CALVRK010000089.1 GCA_944358565.1 uncultured Bacilli bacterium | reverse complement strand
TCCGCAACCCAAACTCATTGGAAATCCATCATCTTCACCTAACATATCATTATTAATAGGTATCATCCACATGGCAAATACTCTGTCGACATCTCGGGCTCCACCATCATCCCAATGTTCAGTATAAGTAACATATTTACTCAAATGTTTTACATAAACTAAATTGATTGTACCGCCATCAGAATCAATTTGACCATCACTAGCATAATGTAAATCATAACCATCAACTTCAGTTGGATAACCTAAAACGTAAGTAACATAATCATTTAGTTTTGGAAGTTCTACATCAAAAGTCCATGTTGTCATACTAGGGTCAGTATTCACTACTGCATCTTCAGCCTTAAACGTTTTAGTAACTGTTCCATCACTCATTGCATCTTTAAGTTCAATATCAATACTATTAGGTCTTTCTCCCATCTTATCTTCATAATCAAGCCATGAAATAGTAACCTTTCCATTAACCACCGGATCTGGAACATTCAAAACCGCTTTCGAAGTATTAGGAAAACAAATGAATGCTAATAAAACAAATAATAAAAACTTAACTTTTTTTCTCATAACCCTCTCTCCCTAACACGATTGTATCACATAATTACCACTTTTCAAACATTTACACCAAAAAGTTCATAACTAAATCAGTAAGAACATCTTTTTCGTTTGGACTTGATTCAGCTATTAAAAGTGTAAGAGCGGCCAATGTATTATTATCAATTACTTTTTTTCCATCTTTATATAAAATATCATAGAAACTCAAAAAGTATATAAATAATGTTGCAGCAATTCTTTTATTGCCATCAATAAACACATGGTTTTTAATAATTAAATATAAAAAGTTTGCCGCTTTCGCTTCAACACTTTTATAAACATCATCTCCGCCAAAACTTTGATAAATATTGCCTATTATTGCCTCCAATCCTTTATTTCTCTCTAAAGCAAACAAATCGCTTTCCGAATTAAACCTTAAGGTGTTAATTATATTCATACATTCTTCATAAGTTATTTTTTTAGTATCCACACTACCGCTAATTTTTTTCACTGACCTATGATCATAATCATCTAATAAATCTAAAGCTTTCGAATAACTACCAATTACTTTTAAAATTTCTTTTGCTTCTTCACCTTCTAATTTTGCAGCTGTTTTATTTGCAATATCAATCAATTTCACCGTTTTTTCTAAATATCTTAATCTTTTTTCATTAACTGCATAACCTTTTATTAAATAATCTTTTAAAACTTTGTTGGCCCACTTTCTAAAAACAACACCATTTTTAGATTTAACCCTGTAACCCACACTAATAATCATATCTAAATTGTAATATTCTACTTCACGAGTTACATTACGATTACCCTCTTTTTGAACTGTCGCAAATTTTGCGACAGTTGAATTATCAAGTTCTTCTTTTAATGCATTATTAATATGTTTACCTATAGTTTTAATATCTCGGTCAAACAATTTGGCCAACTGTTCTCTATTAAGCCAAACTGTTTCATCTTTCAAATTAACCTCAAGTTTTACATTTTGATTTTCAAATAACATAATTTCGTTTTTCATAGCTAACATCTCCATTCTATATATCAATTTTTTCTCTATAATTATTATAAAGTTTACTTGTATAATCTATATAGTCTTCTTTAGCAAGCCTCCATACCCCAAAACAAACAGGTATATTATTTTCTTCACATATACTTAAAACATTATTCTTATCTTTAATAATTTCATTCCAAATAGATGGCCTAATCATCATGTTTAACGCAAACTCATCTGCTCTTTTTTCTAAAAAATCATCTTCATCTATAATAACTTTACTTTTAGCTTTGTTATAATCTGATTTCACATGACCAAGCTCATGATATAAAGCAAAGTAAAATGAAGCCTTATCCTTATAAAGCTTTGTCAAATAAATTACTGGATTATCAGCTTTAACCATCATACATCCTCTTATTTTAGTACCATTCAAAGCATCTTCTATTACAAGATAAATTCCATATTTATTTAAACATTTAACAATATTATTTTCATCAAATTTTTCTAAAGAAAGTATTTTTAAATCATCAATTAAATTAACAAATTTATTTTTATCATACTTACATATATTTAAACCATTTATTAAGCTATCACAATGTTTTATCCAAAGCATAACTTTATTCATGTCAGCTAGATTATTTTTCTTATATAAAATTGATTGCTCACTATAATCATTAAGTGTATCAAAATTTTTAATAGATAAAAATTTAAACAAATCTATACATACTTGAATAAGTGATTTCTCATCTTTAAATTTTAGCCATCCTTTATCTTTAAGTTCTTTAATTGAAAAAGATTTTAAATATTCTTTTAATTTTTTTCCATCTTGAAATTTTTCTTTTAAATATAAATATATTCTTTTCTCCTCTTCTGCCTGCCATATAAGATCCACATCAATATCTGTAATTAAATTAAATGCTAGCATAAGTTCTACCGATATCTCTGCTTTATTATTTAAGATTTCGTTCATATGCTTTTGTGTAATACCTAATCTTTTTGCAAAATCACTTTGTGAAATCCTATGATAACCTAAATAATCTTTCAAAATCGGTCCAAAGCCATAATAATTATGTTCAAACATATTGCCACCACCAAACATATTATAACATATAAGGTGATAGCAAGTAAATAAAAAAGATGTTAATTACTTTTTAATCAAAGTATTGTTAACACCTTTAATTATTCAGCTTTTTTTCATCCTTAAAGCATAACCTCTGCCTTATAATCATCATTATCTTTTTTATAAATTGCAAGCTCTCCACCATCTTCATCTAAAAATAAAACCCTATTAGAATAATTACCTTTAACTTTATTCCCATTAAGTATTTTAAATTTTAACTCATCAGATACTGTAATTTTATTAATATCTAAAACATCTTTAACCAAAAGTAACTTGTAATTACCATTTCTAACATCTTCTAAACTATAAGAATTTTCAATATCAAAAACACCTTGTTTAGTTCTAGTTAAATTACTCATAGTTCCAATTACCCCTAAATCATTTAAAATATCTCTAATTAAACTTCTTATATAAGTTCCTTTACTAACTAAACATTTAAAAGTAAACTTATTATCTTTAAACTTTAAAAGTTCTATTTTTTTAATAGTTACTTTTTTCTTAGGTAAAATAACTTTTTCTCCACTTCTCGCATATTCGTAAAGTTTTTTACCATTAACCTTAACCGCTGAATAAATAGGAACTTCTTGCTCATAAGTACCTACAAATTTTTGTAAGGTTTTTTTCAAATCATTTTTATCAACATAAGTTTCTTTCTTTTCTAATACTGCCCCATCTATATCTAAAGTATCTGTCTTAATCCCTAAAGTAACTTCCGCAATATATTCTTTTTCGTTAGAAACAAGTAATTCATTTAATTTTGTATACTTATTTAAACAAACAACTAAAACACCTGTTGCTAAAGGATCTAAAGTTCCATTATGACCTACTTTTTTAGTTTCAAATAACTTGCTTATAACATTAACTACATCTCTACTAGTATATCCTTTTTCTTTATTAATAACTAAAATGCCATTACTTTCTAACTTCAAATGTTGTTCCCTCTCTCGTATCTTTAATCACAATATTTTTGGCAAGTAACTCTTCTCTAATCGCATCAGCTTGAGTATAATTTTTTTCTTTTTTAGCTTGATTTCTCTCTTCAATTTTTCTTAAAATATACTCTTCTAATTCTTTAGAAATCTTTTCATCTTCAAGTAAAGAAAGTGAAAGCACTGAATCAAAATCCTTAATCAAATATAATTTAGTATTATTGTTTAAATCACTTTTAATAACATCATATAAAGTCGTAAGCATCATTGATGTATTCATATCATTAGAAAAAGCCTCTTTAAACTTATCTTGATACTCCCTAGCCTTATTATAATCTATCTTTCCATCAATATTTTCTTTAATCTTTTTAACTTTACCTTTTAACTTGTTATAAGCATTCGTTGCCATATCTAAGCTTTCTAAACTATAAACTAGAACTTTTCTATAATGTGATTGCAAGCAAAAATATCTATAAACAATTGGATCATAACCTTTTTCTATCAAACTATTTAAATCCTTAGAATCACCTTTAGACTTACTCATTTTACCAGATTTATCATTTAAAAACTCCATATGCACCCAGTAATTACACCATTTATGACCTAAATAACATTCAGACTGCGCGATCTCATTAGTATGATGCGGAAATATATTATCAACACCGCC
>CALVRK010000088.1 GCA_944358565.1 uncultured Bacilli bacterium | reverse complement strand
ATAGTAGATGAAATGAGGTGATAGAATGGAAAATGGTTATAAACTACTTAGAGAATTAATATATTTATATTGTGAAAAGAAAATATCTTTAGATGAATTTTATAAATTATATAGTCTATTAAATAAAATATTAGAAAAGGTGAAAGATAAATGAATAAAAAAGTAATTAATAAAATAAAATATTATACACCAATAGTATTAGCTAGTATAATATGGGTTTATATTTGTATAGGAATTTTAGCAGGGTGAAAAATTAAGAAAGGATATGTTATAATATGAGTAAATATTTAATAAAAGCAACAATTGAAGATAAAGGTTGGAATGAGTTAGAAAAAGATTTTTTAACAAAAATGTGGTTAATAACATATGATTGGAACGAATTAAATTCTATTTTGTCATTTATGTCTATCTCTGAAAAAACCGAAATAAAGATTCGAGAGATTTTAGATAATATTGGTGATGAAATAAAACAAATTTGTGAGTTAATGATTAAAGAAAATAATAAATAAAAATGCTAGCTAGTTAATAACTAGCATGAGGATAAATAGCCCCTTACTTCTAATTAAAATAAGTGTTTATTTCCTATTCTTTATTTATCCTCATGGTGGTTATTAGCATGATTGAGCCACCTAGAAAGGCTATAGTTAAATGATAAAATTAGAAATCAAAATTGAAACTAAAAAAGATACTACAAGTATCACCCCTAACATATTTAATAATAATCCAAGTAAAATGGAGCAAATAATTTTAAATTTTATATTAGATTATTGCTTTAATTTAACGAATTTAGAAAGAAAAGAGGAATATAAAAATGAAAAATGAAATTGTTAATGTTGAAAGTAAAAATAATGAAAATGTATATTGTTCAGTTAAATGTAAGAGTTATGAAGATAAGAAGAATTTATTTAATGCTTTAGAGCAAGCTGATATTCTATTAAACGATGTTGTTGGATCAGAATTTGAATTAAAGGATGTTTATGTACGTAAATATGAAAAAATAAATGAAGAAAGTGGAGAGGTAGAAAGTAAAGTACGTGTTATATTATTTGACACCGAAGGTAAATCTTATGCTACAGGGAGTTTTGGAATATTTAATATCATAGGAAGAATTATTGAAGCCTTTGGAACTCCTGACACATGGAGCGAACCTTTAAAAGTTAAAGTAATTAAAAAAGATATAGATAATAATAAAAAGATGTTAAGTTTAGAAGTATTATAAGGCTATTTATCTATAGCCTTTTAATTATAAATAGAAAGTGGGTTTATTATGAAAAAAGATTATTTAATTATTGCTATATGTGTATTAATTATTATATTTTGGTTTATTGCATTAATATTTGACTTTTTTAACATTAGATTGGTGGTGAGTATATGACTGATAACATAATTTATTATAATATTGAAAAAAGTCCATATGTTTATAAAACGGTTTATTTTGACTTTTATTTTTCATCACAATTTTATTTGAATAAATTTAAACGTGAAGTTTATGACTATATTGATTTAGAGCAAAATAAATTACAGGTTAAATTTAAACATTTAGTAAGCTTTGAACGTGTATTAATACTTGATTATTATACTAAAGTTGAAAAAAGAGGTTTTAAAGTTTATGATAAAATAGAAAATAAATTTATTGATAATGATTATAAAATAAGGGGTGTTTTATGGTATGATTAGATATGATAAGAAGTTAAACGCTGAAATAAGACGCACCGTTAATAATTTTAACGCTAAAATAAGACGTCTTGAGAAATTAGATAACCCTAATATTGTATTACCACCTAAAGTTAAAGTTTCTGATTTTAAAAAAGGATATGATTCAAGGCGTGATTTAAGGCGTCAGCTTAATTATTTAAAGATGTTTTCTAAAAGAGGTGCTGAAGAAAAAATTGTTACTACTGGTGGTTATGAAACAAGTAAATATCAGGTGGCCGTTACAAAAAAAGAATCGACAAGAGTTAAACGAAACTTAACAAGGCAAATAAATTTATATATGAAAATTACACCCTCAGTATTTGGTGTAAAGCAAGAAGTTAATAAAGCACAGTTAGAGGATACAAAGCTTACAAATTTAAAATCAAAACGTGAGGCTTTAAATAAAAACTTATTAGATTTAAACAAGGAACAGTATAATCGTTACTTAAATCTTTTGAATAATCAAAGGCAGTCTAGTTATAAAGATAGAATATTTAAAGAAAATTATTTAGAGATGTTACTCTCTACAGGATACATGAGTGGTTATGATGTAGAAAAGATAAATGAAATAGCTAGCCAGTTAATGAATCTTAATGTTAATGATTTTACTAGACTTTTTGATACAGAGTCTGCGATAAAAAATATTTTAGAAAATTATGATTTACTTAAAATAAATAATTTTGACCCTTCTTATTTATCCGATGTATTTAGAGATATTAACGAACTTTATGATAATCTATATAATAGCCTACCTGAAATATTAAAAGATTATAAGTGAAGAAATTTACGGCAGATTTCGAAACTACTACTGATTTAGATGATTGCAGGGTATGGGCTTGGGCTGTTTGTGAAATCGGAAATTTTGACAATTTTAAATATGGAAATTCTATTGAGGACTTTTTACACTTTTGTGCAGGACGTGAAAATTATACACTTTATTTTCATAACGCCAAATTCGACTCGAGCTTTATCATTTGGTATTTACTTGAAAACGGCTATGAATATATAAAAGATATAAAAGATAGACGCGATAAGACGTTTACTTGTCTTATTAATGAAATGGGCGCGTTTTATTCAATGGAAATTTATTTTAAAGCAAATAAAAAGAAACCAAACAAAGTTACGATATATGATTCTTTAAAAATTTTAAATTTTAGTGTTGAAAAAATTGCTAAAGATTTTAACTTACCAATTAGAAAACTAGAAATTGATTATAAAGCCAAAAGGGAAGTAAATCATATATTGACAGATGAAGAAGTTGCTTATATTAAAAATGATGTGGAAATAATGGCTAGAGCCTTAGACATATTATTTAAAATGGATTTAACAAAGATGACAATTGCAAGTAATGCAATAGGCTTTTATAAAAAATTAAATAAAAATTTTAAACTTTATTTTCCTGAACTTGATTACAGTGTTGATGAAAATATTAGGCGAAGTTATAAAGGTGGCTTTACTTATTTGAATCCGATTTATAAAGAGGTTGAAACGGGTAGAGGAATAGTTCTTGATGTAAATTCTTTATATCCTAGTGTTATGAAAAATGAAAAACTACCAATTGGAGAGCCTTTATATTTTGAAGGTAAATATAAAGATGATAAACTTTATAACTTATATGTAGAGGTTATTTCATGTTCATTTAAGTTAAAGCCTAATATGATTCCAACCATTCAAATTAAAGGCAATTTGTCATTTATTCCAAACGAATATTTGGAATCATCAAAAGGCGATATAGTTACACTTACTTTAACAAATGTTGATTTAGAATTATTTTTAAAACATTATGATGTTTATGATTTAACTTTTCATGGTGGTTATAAATTTAAGTCTATTAAAGGTTTATTTAATA
The DNA here is from genome assembly GCA_944358565.1 of uncultured Bacilli bacterium. Lineage (GTDB taxonomy): Bacteria > Bacillota_I > Bacilli_A > RF39 > UBA660 > Coprosoma. Next base: position 723 of record CALVRK010000088.1, on the reverse strand, counting down.
ACTATATTGACTACTGGAGCGCAGAGAAAATCAAAGCTAAAAAAGAGGGTAATGGTGCAAGATATTTAATAAGCAAGCTACTTCTGAACTCCCTATATGGCAAATTTGGGGCTAACCCTAATATACGCACAAAAAGACCCTATTTAGATGATGATAAAGTTTTAAGGTTTACCTTTAATGAAAGAGAAATTGGAAATACTGTTTATATTCCTGTTGCAACATTTATTACAAGTTATGCAAGAAGAAAAACAATTGAAACATCTCAAGCGATTCGTGATTATACAATTAATAAATATAATAAAGATTATTATATTTATTCAGATACAGATTCAATTCACATGTTAGAACTATCAGAAGAAGAATTAAAAAATTTTATAGATATAGATGATTATAAATTAGGTGCTTGGAAACTTGAAAGCAAATTTATAAAAGGTAAATTTATAAGGCAAAAATGTTATATTGAAATGGATAGCGAAGGTAAAATAACTTCAACAATTGCTGGATTACCTAAAAAACTATCTAAAATAATAAATTTTGAAAATTTTAAACCTGGTTTTAATACAAAAGATTATGAAGGTGAGGTGGAAAAAATTGGGCACAAACTCAGATACAAATACACAAAAGGAGGAGTTGTCCTTGTCGACACAGATTTCAAAATCAAATAATATTTTTATGGATTTTAATAGAATTTTATCCTATAACGCTTTTTTGAATTTTATTGTT
>CALVRK010000087.1 GCA_944358565.1 uncultured Bacilli bacterium | reverse complement strand
AGGCTAGGGAAAATAAGGAGCCAGATGATAAGGAAAGAGTGCTTAGTAAGACTAGTTATGATGTACTTAAAAATATTGATTTAAAGAAAAATATTAATAAAAAAGATTATTATGATGAAGATGATTTAAAAGATATGATTCAAACAATTTCTAATACTAGTATGCTTAATAAGTTAGATGATGTGGATTTAGCCGCTGATATGTTTAGTGATTTAAAAGGTCATAATGAGGATACTCAAGTTGGTAATTTAAATAATATAAAAGAATTAATTGAAGAAAATAAAAATAATGAAAAAAAGAAAGAACAGACTATGGACAATTCTTTCTTTACATCTAATTTAAAATTAAAGAAAAAAGATTTTGTGGAATATGGGGAAGAAGAAAAAAAAGGTTCAGTATTTAAAACGATATTTGTAACTATTCTTATTTTAGGTATTATTGCGGTAGTTGGAATGTTAGTTGTTCAAAAATTAGGACTTTTTTAAACTTTTGAAAAATAATATTAAGGGTATAATAAGATAGGCTATATAAAGAATATATATTAAGATATTTTTAAAATAAGCAAGCTCAGTACCTTGGGTAGTAAAGATAAAGTTGGTTAAAAAGGCGATGAATAGGCAAACAATAGTCATGATGATGTTGTTTGTTTTTTCTTTTGTTTGAAAGGTTTCTTTTAAAGCTTCTTTAATAAAAAACAGTGACATTAAAATTTGGATAAATAGGGCTAGAAACCACTCTAATGATAAGATGCTTTCAACACGGTCTATAATATCTAAAACGCTAACTCTTTTTAAAAGATGAAAGCTTGGGTAATTATAAAGTTCGGATAGGTGAATACCAAAGATACTGATAGTTAAAAACATAACATTTAAAAGAGAAAGACTGCTTATTAAATAAAATATAAAACTTTTTTTAGGTGAGTAGTTATTAATTTTATTTTTGGGAATAATGTTTAGAAGAAAAAGTGGAAGAATGTTAAAACCGATGAAACAAAAACTTCCATATAAAATATTGTCTTTATTATTTAAAATTGGTTTAAGATTATCAATATCAATGTTACTAACTAGTCCGGTTAAAATAATAACGATGAAGAAAAGAGAAATATAAAACATAATTAGACTTACTTTACTAAAAACGTGAATATTTTTGATGATAGTATAAATCACAGGAAGCAAGAGGACAATAATTATTATTATGATAGGGGTTCTATAAAGATACTGTGAATCGATGAAATGGACAGTGATCCAAAAACTACATATGGTAAATATTAAGGTACTAGCAATTAAAATTAAGTTTAAAAATGTTCCAAATTTTCCGAGCTTTGTTTTGTTAATTTGGATGATATTTTGATTTGGATATTTGTTTTTTAAATAAGAAAATAAACTAAATGGAAGAAGACCAATAATGATTGCAATAATAATACTAATCCATGAGTCTTGATGGGCGGAGTTTAATAATATTTCAGCTGTTATTTCAATAAATGTAGCTCTAGTTAAAAACCATAAAAGTGTATTATATTCTAATGAATTTATTTTTTTCATTATTGAGCCTCCTTTATTGTTTTTTCTAATGAGCCGGTCGCATTTATTTTTAAATTTGTTTTTATTTTGACTTTTAAATTGGGAAAGTATTTAGAGTTCCATTCTTTTTCAAGAGTTTCCCAAGTTTTAGGGTTATTTTTATATATTAAGTTTCCAAAGCCAAAAATATCGGATTTATATTTATTTTGGACTTTTTTAACAACTTTAGATAAGTCTTGTTTTAAAGATTTACTCCAAGTCTTTTCAATTTTATTTATTTCTTTATAATTTTGGATATCAATTTGGTTATTAATATTATAGATATCACCAACACCACTAATAGTTATTTCAATTGTCTTTTCATCGATGATTTTTATATTTGATTTTAAAGAACTTGTTTCAATACTAATATCTTGATTTTGATATTTGACATTATAGTTAACTTCTTTAGCTTCGTTTTTTAAAACATTGATAGCCCAGCTTTCTTTTTCACTTAAAAAGCCTTCTAATTTATCGCCTTTATAAATAGCGATGGGTCCTAAAACTAGATACGATTCTGGTTCGGTTGTTTCCAAGTTTTTCTCATTACTTCCTTTTTTAACGCTACCTTTAATTGTTATAGATGGTAATATAGGATCATATCCTTTTTCTAATATTTGACTAATGAAATTACTGTAGGTTATGGATGAGGCAATGGATTTAGTTTCGGAATTTGATTCAATTAAAGTGGCAATACTTTGTGAAGGAAATGATTCTAATGGTGAGACTATTTTTAAAATATTTTTCGCACTTACATCTTTAGCTTGCAGAAGGTAGAATTTTTTTCTAGTTTGAGGATTTCTAAGAAGCCAATCGGCGATTTTTAAGAAACCATCTTCAGCAATATTTTCTGAGATTATAACAACATTAATATGTCCTAGATAAATTTGTTTAGGGACAATTTGTTCGATGTCTTTAGAAGCTTCAGCAATAGTTTTTCCTTTGCCGGTATAGACAGTTGTTTTGGCTTCTCCTTCTTTAGCTGAGGTTTGAGCTTTGGGTGAGTTAGCAATCAAAAAACTTAGTTCGTATTCATCATTAGTTTTATCGAAAGCAACAGCGGTGACAATAGATAGATTATTTAATTCTTTATAACCGCCACATCCAGTTAAGGTTATGGTAAGAATAAATGTGATTATCAAAGCAAATTTTTTCATTTTGACCTCCTTTGTCTATGAGGATTGAGGGTACTGATGTAATTAGGTCTATTAATAAGTTTTTCTTCGGGGGCTTTATATATGGCATTATTTTGATCTTTTTTAGAAAACGGGGCAAAAGGAGATAAATAACTTGTTTCTAAGTTTTCTAAAGATGATAGTTTGACTAGCCAGATGATAGCAAAAGAGAGAATTCCAATAATGCCTAGGATGCTAGAAGCTAATATAAAAATAAAACGCCATGACCTAATACCATTCATAAAATCAATGTCAGTGAAGACTAAACTACAGATAGAGGTGAAGGCTACGACAATAACGGTGATAGGGGAGACAATACCGGCATCGACAGCGGCCTGACCTAAAACTAAAGCACCAACAATACTCATGGCGGCTGACATACTACTTGGACTTCTTAAATCACTTTCTCTTAATATTTCAAAGATGGTGGTTAGTAAGATTATTTCAAAAGTTGTTGGAAAGGGGACACCTTCTCTTTGAATAGCTAAGGATATTAATAATTTATCGGGGATAGTGTTTTGGTCATAGGTTGTTATGGCAATATAAATAGCTGGAGTAAAAATTGTTATAATTAAGGCTATAATTCTTAAAATTCTAGTGAAAGTGATGTTTGATGATTTTTGATATTCGTCTTCTGAGGTGTGAAGGTAATCAATAAAAATATTAGGTAAGATTAAAGTAAAAGGACAGTTTTCGGTGAAGATGACAATTTTACCAGCAAGAAGTGCTTGGCATGCGACATCAGGTCTTTCGCTACTTTGAACTTGAGGAAAGACAGATTTTTGTTCGATTAAGTAATCTCTAATATTGCCACTATCTAAAATTCCATCAATATCAATTTTTTTTAAACGTTTTTTTATTTCTTGAAGTTTTTTGGGATTAGCTATACCATTTATGTAAGCGATACTTATTCTAGTTTTAGTTCTTCTTCCTAATTTCATTTCATCAAACCAGAGATTAGGATCTTTGATTCTTTTTCTAATTAAGCCTAGATTTTTGGAATGACTTTCTGTGAAACTATCTTTTGAGCCTCTTAGTATGGGTTCACTAGTTGATTCAGTTACGCCTCTATCTAAATTAGCTCTGGTTTCCATAATAATAGCTTCGTTTGAGTTATCGGTGACAATTATGGTAAAACCACTTGATAAGAAGTAGGGGAACTGTGAGTAGTCTTTTATAGTAAATAACTGACTATTGAATAAACTATTTTTTAGGGCATCAAAGATATTTTGAAAAAGATTTTTATTAGCTCCAGCGTATAATGCTCCTTTGATAATAAAGTCACTGATAGTACTAGCTTGCGATGAACTTTCTAAAAATAAAACTCCGATGTTTGTTCCTTTGACGCTGATGAGTCTAGTGTTTAAATCAGGACTATTTCCATATAATTGTTTTGTTTTTTCTATAACTTTTTTAGCGTTTTTTTCAATTTTTTCCATAATATTCCTACTTTCCTTTTTATATTATGGACAAAAATAATCTAGTTTATGTTATAATTTTTTTAATGATAATTTAATTATATTGTCAAATTTTATTATTTAT
>CALVRK010000086.1 GCA_944358565.1 uncultured Bacilli bacterium | reverse complement strand
ATTTGGTATATCTACACCTTTAATACGTGCCATAAAAACACCTCCTATTTACCTTGTCTTTGTTTGTGTTTTGGATTTTCACAAATTACCATTACTTTTCCGTTACGTCTGATAATCTTACATTTATCACACATTTTTTTTACTGATGGTTGTACTTTCATATCTATTCCTCCTACTTTGTCACTCTATAGGTTATTCGCCCACATGTTAAATCATAAGGTGATAACTCTACTTTCACTTTGTCGCCTAGTAAAATACGTATGCGGTGTAAACGCATTTTACCAGAAATGTGGGCTTTAATAACGTGATTGTTTTCTAGTCTTACTTTAAATCCGCCCCCAGGCAAGATTTCCTCTACTAAGCCTTCTACTTCAATGACATCTTCTTTTGCCATTTTATCACCTCCTGGTTAAAATTTCATATCCATCTTTCGTAACTAATACTGTATGTTCAAAATGTGCGGATGGTTTTTCGTCGGCTGTAATAATTGTCCAATCATCATCCAAAATATAAATTTTTCTAGTTCCCAAATTAAGCATTGGCTCAACTGCTATAACCATACCTTCCTTTAAAACAGGTCCGGTTCCTCTAGCTCCATAATTTGGAACGTCTGGATCTTCATGAACATCATTACCAACACCATGACCGACAAGTTCTCGAACCACAGCAAGGTTATGTTCTTCTGCATATTTACTTACTGCATAACCTATATCACCAACATGACATCCATCATGAATAGTTTCCAATCCTTTATATAAAGATTTTTCAGTGTGCTCAAGTAAATATTTTTTCTTATCATCTATTTTTCCAACTGGATATGTCCAAGCTGAATCACCATGATATCCTTTATAACAAGCACCAATATCAATAGAGATAATATCTCCTTCTTTTAATTTCCTATCACTTGGAATACCATGCACAACTTCGTCATTAACTGACGTACATATAGCAGCCGGAAACCCATCATAACCCTTAAATGATGGAGTTGCACCTCTACTTTTAATATATTCTTCGGCTAAATCATTTAATCTTTTAGTCGTAATTCCAGGTTTAATATAAGGTTTTAAATAATTATGTGTACTACCTGTAATCTCACCTGCTATACGTAAGAGTTCAATTTCTCTTTCAGATTTAATGCTAATCATTATAGCCTCCTATTATTTTTTCAATTTCCCTAAAAGTATCATCACTAGATTTTGAACCATCTACATGATAAACCTTACCTTTAGTTTCAAAATAATCAATAACCGGCTTTGTTTCTTTTAAAAATGTATCATATCTATGTTCATAAACTTCTAAATTATCATCAGTCCTTTGAACTAATTTATGACCACAATGATCACAAATACCAGATACTTTAGGTTTACTTTCAAACATTTCATTAAAAACATTACCGCAATTTAAACATACCCTTCTACCTAAAATTCTCATTTCACCAATTTCTTTAGGTATATCAAGTACTATTATAACATTTTTTTTATCATTTGCTTTTTCACAAATCTCCTCATATATTGAAATTTGTGACATATTTCTAGGAAATCCGTCTAAAATAAAACCCTCTTTACAGTCAGACTTACTAAGTCTTTCACTAAGTAATCTAGCAATTATTCTATTATCGACAAACTCCCCATTTTCTAATTGTTTTTTTACCTTTTCATCATCGACACTTCTAAGTAAATCTCCAATAGATATATGTGGAAAACCATACTTTTCATTTATCATCGACGATATTAAGCCTTTACCGGCGGCCGGAGCTGAAATAAACGTAATATTCATCAGTATATTCTCCGGCGTTTATAACTACGGCTAATTAAACTACTTTCTAGTTGTTTATAAATTTCCAATATAACTCCAACTACGATAAGAAGCCCAGTTCCACCGATTGATACAGTTGAAGGTAAATCTGATACCATACTAAATACATATGGAAGACCAGCAATAACCGCTAAAAAGATTGAACCAACAACCGTAAGTCTAATCAAGACTTTACTAACATATTTAATTGTTTCTTCCCCTGGTCTAATACCTGGTATATAACCACCTGATTTTTGTAAATTCTCAGCCATCTCCTTAGGTTTAATTACTATAAACGTATAGAAGAAAGAGAAAGCTACAATAAATATTACAAATAGTAAAAACCCAGTAATTGATGTCAAACTAAGATATTTGTTAACAAATATCATCCAATCTTCATTTTTAGAAAATTGAGCTATTAAAGCTGGAGCTGAAATCAATGCGGAAGCAAAGATAACAGGTACAACACCAGCTGAATTCAATTTAAATGGCATATATGTTTTTTTATTAGAAAAAACATTATCTGATTTATTCGCATATTGAATTGGAATTCTTCTTTCAGCAAGCTGAACAAATAAAACTCCTAAAACAATAATTAAATATAGTAAAATGAATAAAACAAATTTAACTACTCCCATAGTTCCCGCTTCTACAGTTACTAAACCTTCAAAAGCTTGTGTAAACATATATGGAGTACTTGCTAAAATACCCGCCATAATAATCATAGAAGTCCCATTACCTAAACCTTTTTTAGTAATCTGATCACCAATCCAAAGTAATAATGATGTACCAGCTGTTAAAACTAATGAAACCTCTAAATATTCAGTAACTGTACCGTCTTGAATAAAGGCAAATGAAAACATATAACCTTGAACAAAAGCAAGTACAATACCTAAAACACGAGTAATTTGATTAATTTTGTTTCTACCAGTTTGTCCTTGTTTTGCTAAATCAGCAAAATAAGGAATAATATCCATTTGTAAAAGTTGCATAACAATTGATGCCGTAATATAAGGTGTAACACCTAAGGCAAAAATTGAAAAGTTTTCCATAGCTCCGCCACCTAAAACATTAAGTAGCTCTAAAAATCCAACATTTAAATTTGCATCAACACCTGGAACAACTAAAGCTGTTCCAATTTTAAATATAAAAAGCATTGCAAAAGTAAACCATACTTTTTTTCTTAAATCTTTATTTTCTGGGCTAAAAAATTGTTTTACTTTCTTAAACAATTAGATCACCTCTGCTTTTCCACCTAATTTTTCTATCTGTGAGGAAGCAGAAGTAGAGAACTTATTAGCTTTAACAGTTAATTTTTTTTCTAATTTTCCATTGCCAAGTACTTTAATACCATCTAAAGCATTTTTTACTAATCCCATATCTTTTAAAATTTCTGGAGTAATAGTAGCACCATCTTCAAATCTATTCAAATCTGATAAATTAATAACCGCATATACTTTTTTAAATTTAGCATTAGAGAAACCTCTTTTAGGAAGTCTTCTAAATAATGGAGTTTGACCACCTTCGAAGCCTACTCTAACTCCTCCACCACTACGAGAATTTTGACCATTTTCACCTCTACCAGCAGTTTTGCCAGTTCCGCTTCCAGGTCCTCTTCCAACTCTTTTACGAGCTTTAGTAGCATATGGATTTGGTTTTACAGTATGTAACTTCATATTATAATTCCTCTACTTTCTTACCACGTAACTTAGCTACTTCTTCAGCAGTTTTTTGTTGCTTCAAAGCATCTAAAGTTGCATATGCCATATTAATTTTAGTGCTTGATCCAAGTGATTTAGATAAAATATCTTTTACTCCTGCAAGTTCTAGTACAGATCTAACAGGTCCACCAGCTTTAACTCCAGTACCTTTAGAAGCAGGTTTTAGTAAAACTTTACTAGCCCCTCTTCTTCCAATAGCTTCATGTGGGATAGTATTGCCACCAACGATAGCTACGTTAGTAACATTTTTAGTAGCGGCTGCTACAGCTTTCTTAATAGCAGTTGGTACTTCGGCTGCTTTACCAGAACCAATACCAACACGGCCTTTACGGTCTCCAACAACAGCAGTTGCTGCGAAACGAAGTTGACGTCCACCTTTAGTTACTTTTGTAACTCTTCCGATGCTGATAACTTCTTCGTCAAATTGTTTTGGACGGGGTTCTCTTCTTTGTCTTTCCACTATATTTCCCTCCTTTTAAAATTCTAAACCATTTTCACGTGCAGCTTCAGCTAAAGCTTTAACACGTCCATGATATAAGTATCCACCTCTATCAAATACTACTTTAGTAATTTTTGCTTTTTTAGCTCTTTTCGCAATCAATTCTCCGACTTTGACAGCTGCTTCGATATTTCCACCATTTTCTAGTTTCAAATCTTTATCAATTGAAGAAGCAGAAACTAAAGTTATACCTTTAGTATCGTCGATAATTTGTGCGAAAATATTACTATTTGATCTAAACACATTTAATCTTGGTACATCAGTAG
>CALVRK010000085.1 GCA_944358565.1 uncultured Bacilli bacterium | reverse complement strand
TCTAAATCAAATAATTGTTCTAGGCCTTTACCTAGGGCTCTTCTATTTTCCATTCCTTGAAATCACCTCTTTTGCTAAATTTACATAAGCTTCCGCGCCACGGCTTTTTGGGTCATAATAAATGATTGGTTTGCCATGACTTGGAGCTTCAGATAATCTAACTAATCTTGGGATTATCGTATCATAAACTCTTTCTTTAAAATAACTTTTAATATCTTGAACAACTTCTAAGCCTAGATTAGTTCGGTTATCTAACATTGTAAGTAAAACACCTTCAATATCTAAAGTAGGATTTAATGTTTTTTGGGCAAGCATGATTGAATTTAATAATTGCATTATTCCTTCTAGGGCAAAGAATTCACACTGAACAGGAATAATTACTGAATCGGCTGCGGTTAAAGCATTAGTTGTTAAAAGTCCAAGTGAAGGTGGACAATCAATAATAATATAATCGAAAATTTCTTTGGCTGCTTCTAATTTATGTTTTAATTGTCTATTTTTTGAAAACTCAGGATCTAATCTACTTCTTTCAGCTAATTCTAAATCTGCTCCCGCCAAACTAATTGTGGCAGGAATAATATAAAGGTTTTTAAATTTAGTTTTTTTTATTACTTCCTTTAACTCTGCATCATTAGCTAATAAATCATATATACTTTTTTTTATATCACCTTTGTCAATTCCAAGTCCTGTTGTACTATTTCCTTGAGGATCTAAATCTATTAATAATGTTTTTTTGCCCAAATAACCTAAGGATGAGGCCAAATTAATACTAGAAGTTGTTTTACCAACTCCGCCTTTTTGATTGACAAGTGCAATTATTTTTCCCATTTATACCACCAGTTTCTACATTTATAGCTATATACATTTTAACACATTGGGTAAAATAAATCTATGGTAAAAAGAATACATATTAAAAAAATGCCTTATTTAGCATTCTCTTCAAGAATATTTTTCATTTGATCATATTCTTTATAAAGATATTGCACGTGATTTTCTAAGAAGAAGTAATGTCTAACATAAAAGATCAAAACAATTAAAGCTAGATATAAAATTATTAAAAATAGCCATACTTTTAAAGATATAATTACCGATAAGAATAGAAATAGTCCATAAAATAGAGTAACTAATAAATGAATAAGACGCTCGTGCTGAAAGAATTTTATTTTAATTAAATGATTTTCTATATCTTTTTCAGTAACATTTTTATTTTTTATTTTATCATCAACATCTTTAATATAATCACCTAAATATTCACGCATTTTATCAACCTTCTTATTTTAATTATAACACTTTTATTTTAATTAGGACAAGTAGCTGATGTTTTGTATTTGCCAATCTAAGCATTTCCATCATCTAAGGTAAAATTTCTTTAGATTGGTTTGTTTGAAAAATTGATATTAAAATAATAATTTTCATTTATCCTTGTATCACGGATCTAGCTTTTATTTTAAATTCGTAATATAATTAAAGTAGGAGAGTGATTATATGGAGTTATTTGAAGCAATTGATAAACGTTTTTCTAATAGGAAATATTTAGATAAGCAAATTAGTGATGAAGATTTGAAAAAAATTTTGAAAGCTGGAATGCAGGCCCCAATTGGTAGAGGTAAATATGAAGATATGCATATAACAGTTATTCAAAATAAAGATTTATTAAACGAAATTAGTGGTTTAGCTGATAGAAGTGTATTTTATAATGCGCCTACTTTAGTTATAATATCTGCCCGTGATGATGGAAACGGTTTAGATAAAGAGAACAGTGCTTGTGTGGCTATGAATATGTTACTTGCTGCAACGGCTTTAGGTCTTGGGTCTATTTATTTAAATTTAGTCATTGGTTTAATTAAAGAACATAAAGAAATTTTAGATAAATTAAATTTACCTGAAGGGTTTGTTCCAGTTGTTGGTGTTGGAATTGGTTATGCGGACGGAGAACATATTAAAGATCATGAAATAAGTGTTGATTATATGTAAAAGCAAGGAAATTAATCCTTGTTTTAATTTAATGCTTTTTCTACTTTATTACCTATACTTAAAAGTTCACAATAATGTGACCAGCTTAATTTTTTCGGATACTGTCTGGTATGTTAGATAAATTAGATAAAATCTACGCATATATTGGGTATTTAATACTGAAAATCCTTTGCCTAATCTTTTTCTTAATTCTTTTAATAATTCTTTAATTATTTGTTCGCCATATTCGGATTTTATATTACCTTTTTGCTTTATAAACAAAAAATACTAAGAAAATTTATTTCTCAGCATTTAATATATCTCTAGCAGCAACTAATCCAGTAGCAGCGGCTGTTACAATATTTCCGGCTTTACCAGATCCATCACCAATAAAGTAGACATCATAATCTTTCAATTTAAAATGATTATCAGTTTCAATTTCATTACTAAAGAATTTTATTTCTGGTCCATATAATAATGTTTCACCATTATTGACCCCAGGAATAATTTCATTTAATTTATCTAATCCTTCAATAATATTAGTTATAATTCTATAAGGTAAAACGAGAGCTAGATCACCAGCTACACAATCTTTAAGTGTAGGGGTAATAAATCCTTTGTTTATTCTTCCCCAATTACTACGGCGACCTTGTTTTAAGTCCTTTAATGTTTGGATAATAGGTTTGCCATCACCTAAAACATTAGCTATATGGGCAATACTTTCACCATATTCTCTAGTGTTAGTTACTGGTTCGGTTAAGTTTACTTTAGAAATAAAGGCAAAATTACTGTTATTGGATTTAATATCTTTTAGGGCGTGACCATTGACACAGATATAACCATAATAATTTTCTTTAGCAACAAAGCCACCAGGATTAGTACAGAAAGTTCTTATTTCATCGTTATAAGTATCAGTTTTAATAAAAATCGTTGGATCATAAATAACATTACATAGATCTTCTAATATTTCTTTTCTAACTTCAACTCTAACGCCAATTTCAATACTTTGTGAAAGATAAGAAATATTATATTTATCAGCTAGTTCTTGAACCCATTTAGCACCAGTTCTACCGGGAGCAATAACAACTTTTTTAGCTTTATATATTGTTTCTTTATTTTTTGTTTGGCAGGTTATTTCATGATTATCTTTAGAAATACTTTTTACATCTAAAACTTTAGTTTGATCTAGTAAATGAACACCTTTTTCTTTTAAATAAGTAGTAAAGGCATCAATATAACCTGGTAATTTATCACTTCCTAAATGTTTTTGTTTGATTAAAAGTAATCTCGCACCGGTTAGAGCAACTTTACTTTTTATTTGATTGGCTTCATCTAAATTAGATGGATATATTTTACTATCCATACCAAATTCATTAAATATCTTTTCACAATCATCCATCAATTTATTAGCAGTCTCTTCATTCATATATTTAAATAAATCACTTTTACCTAATTTAGGAATGAAATTTAATTTTCCATCAGAGAATGTTCCAGCACCACCATAACCCGATAGAATATTACAAGGATGGCAGTTAATACATTTTCCTGTTTTTTTCATTGGACAGTTTCGTTTACTAGCAAATCTTCCTTCATCGATAAGTAAAATATTTAAATGTTTGTTATTTTTTATTAATTCATAAGCTGTAAATAAACCAGCTGGTCCAGCTCCAACAATAGTTACATCATACATTTTTAATCACCTATAATATTATATCAGAAAAACAAGACTATTTGCCTTGTTTTTCATTTAATCTATCGATTAATTCTTTTTTAGTTAATTTAGAGTAGTCTTTTATTTTCTCTTCTTTAGCTAAATCTTTTAATTCAGTTAAACTTAAATCTTCTAAACTTGCTGTTTTTATCTCTTCTTGTTTGTCATTTTCTTCTTTAACTGATTTTTCAAATTCTTCATGGGCTTTGATATCTTCTTCTGGCATTTTACCATTTTTAACTAAGTAATCAATTTGTTCTTTGGTAATAGTTTCATACTCAAGTAAAGTTTCAGCTATTAGTTTTAATAAATCCATATTTTCTTTAACGATTTTCTTAGTTACAGCATATTGGTTAGTAATTATTTTTCTAACTTCTTCATCAATTTGTTTAGCTACTTCATGTGAGAAATTTTGCGCTTTATTATAATCTCTACCCAAGAAAACACTTGATCTTTGTTCTTCAAATTGAATAGGTCCTAAATCACTCATACCATATTCAGTAACCATAGCTCTGGCAATTTTTGTAGCTTGCTCAAAGTCATTTTGAGCACCAGTTGTTACTTCGTTAAACATTAACTCTTCAGCTACACGTCCGGCTAAGAAACCACTGATTGAATCAAGTAATTCTTTCTTAGTTCTCAAGTAAGTTTCTTCTTTTGGTAACATTAAGTTGTATCCACCAGCGCGGCCTCTTGGAATGATGG
>CALVRK010000084.1 GCA_944358565.1 uncultured Bacilli bacterium | reverse complement strand
TTAGGTTTCTGTGAAGTAGAAAAAGCTTACCGTGAGGTAAGCTAATGTCAAAATTTATTTTGGCATTTTGTTCGTTTTAGTAAAATTGTAGATAGTTAACAAAAAAGATGAGTCCTGTGGAAAAAATTCATCTTTTGGATTTAAAAATAAGGAAAAACTGTTCCAAATTTGGTATAATTAAGGTATAAGAATTTTAAAAAACTTAAATTTAATAAAAATTGTTATACAACATAGAAAAAAGCAGTGTATTATTTGGTGATGTAGTTAAAGTCTTAGATATGATAATTAATTAAAAAAATATTGAAGTATAATATGATGAAAAGTGGAAGAATATTGTAAAGCGAAGAAACAGAACTGACAAAACGGTTTGAAGTTATTAATTATGAAAGTAATAAAGGCAAGTAAATCCATAAAAAATAGTAGTAATATGATAGTTTGATTAAAAAATGTTTTATGTGATAATTTGGGTAAATACGGAAACTTAAAATGTGTTTTATTGACATCATGATAATTACAATATATAATTAATATAACATTAATTTAATAGTTTGAAAAATATATATTGTTCATGATGATATTTTTTTGAATGGTCTGAAAGGAATGAAACTTTATATGAAAAATGATATTAATGATAAAAAAAAAATAAAGTTTATAATAATAATTGTCTTATTATTTATTATTTATATAGTTTTTGCATTGTTTTTTGTTAATTTAAAAAGTAATGATTCAGTTAATTATTTGATAATTGGTGATTCTTTGATTTGGCAAGAAGATGGTGGTAAGTGGTATCAATTAAATAATTATAGCGATAAAATGAAAAATAATAATTATTGGGTTTATAATGGTAATAATATTTTAAAGGCTCAAAATATTCAATATAGAAATTATAAATGGTATTTTTTTGATGAGAATTATAATCAAATTAATAATGATGATTTTAGATTGGCATATAGTGGTAAAAAGAAGATGAAAGTTGCTAATTATCAAGAAATGGGTTATGAGCCTAAAGATGAAGCGATTATTGAGAGTGTTATTAAGATAAATGACGAAGAAATAATGGATTTGTATCGAAAATCGTTAAAAAAAATTGAATATGATTTTGATGATGATGGAACTATAGAGACAATTTATAGTTTTTCAAGCTATATATTAGATGTTTTGAATTATGATCCTAAAAATTACTTGGTGTTGACTAAAAATAATAAAGTTATAGATACAATTGAAACTGATAAAGATAATATTTTAAATTTTGTGGAAATTTTAGATATTAATTTTGATGCACAATATGAAATGGTTATGTCAAAAGGAGTTATTAATTTGCCAACATTTGATTCTTGTTATCAGATTTATATGATTGATGATGATAAATTAGTTGAAATTCAGGATTGTTTATACGTAGAATAAAGCACCTTACAGTCTTTTTTGTTGTATTTGCCTTGTTTTATTGCGGATATTATTTTGTCGTGATATAATATTGTTAATTTGTAAATGGAGGGTTTGCAGATGAAGTTAAAGTTTAGAGCAGATAAAAAAGATTGGTTGATATTTGGAGGCTATGCTTTAGTTTTATTATACTTTGTGGCTATTGCACTTTTAAATATAATACAGTTTGCGAAAGGTGATTTAGATCATCCATTTCATGGATTTAATCCATTTCCAGCTTTTTCTGCCGATAATATTGGACTTACATTAACTTGTTATATTATAGCTTTGATAGCTAGTATTTTTAGTGTATCTGATAGATTTTTTGATAGAGAAAAAGGTTTTGGAATTTCAACTCAAGCTAAGAAAGCTTCTAAAGGATATTCAAGATGGACTAATGAAGATGAAATGAAAAAAGAATTAACGATGGTTAAAGTTCAAGCACCAACTGCCGAGGCTGGTGGACTTCCATTAATTAATGATGGTAAAAAAATGTGGGTTGATAATGGTGAAGGACATACGTTGATTATTGGTTCTACCGGTGCTGGTAAAACCCAAGTAGCTATATTCCCACTTGTTCATTCACTTGCCAAACATGACGAATCGATGATTATTACCGATCCAAAAGGTGAAATTTATGAAACAACTGCAGAGATGCTTAAAAAAAGAGGGTATAATGTTGTACTTTTAAATTTCCGTAATCCACAACAAGGTAGTGGTTGGAACCCACTTCATTTACCTTATAAATATTATAAAGAAGGTAATTCAGATAAGGCTAATGAGTTAACTGATGACCTTGCAATGAATATTTTGTATGATGAAAATGCGCAAAATAATGATCCATTTTGGGAAAAAACATCAGCTGATTATTTTTCAGGAATATGTTTAGGTTTATTTGAAGATGCTAAAGAGGATGAAATTAATTTAAATAGTGTTAATTTGTTTACAACTGTTGGTGAAGAAAAATGTGGACCTAATTCTACTTATTCTAACGAATATTTTAAAACAAAAGAACCGACATCACCAGCTTATATAAGTGCGTCTTCAACTATCTCAGCCCCTAGTGATACTAAAGGTAGTATTTTATCAGTATTTAAACAAAAGATTAGATTGTTTGCTGCTCGTGAAAATTTATCAGAAATGCTTTCACATAGTGATTTTGAGTTTGAGGATATTGGTAGAAAAAAAACAGCAGTATTTATTGTTATTCAAGATGAAAAGAAAACATATCATTCATTAGTTACAATTTTCTTAAAACAATGTTATGAAACTTTAGTTGATTATGCTCAAAAATGTGGTGGAAAATTACCATATAGAACAAATTTCTTACTTGATGAGTTTGCCAATATGCCACCTTTAAAAGATGTAGATACAATGGTATCAGCAGCGCGAAGCCGTAGAATGAGATTTTTCTTTGTTATTCAAAACTATGCACAATTATCTGAAGTTTATGGCAAAGAAAAAGGTGATACAATTAGAGGTAACTGTACTAATACTGTTTATTTAATTAGTACAGAACTTGCGGCACTTAAAGAAATTAGTGAGATGTGTGGTGAGATTAAAGTTAAGACTGATAAGAAGGATAAAGATGGTAAAGCAATTGAAGAGACAAGACCACTTATTACAGTCAGCGATTTACAAAAATTAAAGGTTGGAGAAATCATTTTACTTCGTTCTCGTATGGATCCTTTTAGAACAAAGCTTAAACTAGATTATCAGATTGATTGGGGAGATAAGTGTGAAAAAGCTACTTATCCAACTAGAGAAAAACAGCCATTACATGTTTTTGATTTGAAAACATTTGTTAATAAAAAAAGAGAAGAAAAACGAGAAGAAAGTATGAATAAACTTATTAGTCAAGTTATGCCTAATATGAATAGAAATAATGCCTCTAGTATGCCTGGTGTTAATAGGCAAAATGCACTACCTGGTATGGGCACTAGTAATAGAAGGCCAATGTCAATGGAAGAGATGCTTAAAAATATTGATAAAGCTGTGGAAAAACTTGAAAAAGAAGAGCAACGTAAGCAAGCTGGAATTATGGGCAAAACTAATACAGTTGGCAAAATTGATCCTGTTAAGGTTCCAGCTAATATGGCTAATGATAGTATGGTAGATCCTACTAAAGTGAATGCTGTTAGGCCTAAAAAAGATGATAGTAGTGTAATTGATAAGCCTATACAAACGATTCAGCCAAGACCAGTAGTTATGTCAGCATCATCAAGTAAAGATACAGCAGCTTCCCAAAAAGTTGAGAAAAAACCGGAATTTAAGAATATCATTAATAGTGCTGATTTTGCAGCTAAGATTACAAATAAAGTTAATCAAGCGGTTAAAGAAGAGAATATTAATTCTGCAGCTAAAGTGCAAGTTACTAAATTAGATGAGAAAAAAGAACCCCCAAAAAAGAATGATTATGTTACTGATGATCAATTCTTTGATGATTTCTTTGCCGATGATGATGATTAAAGTGAACCCTTTAAATTTAATTATTTAAAGGGTTTTGGTTTAATTTAATATTTATGAAATTTTTCTAACATATAATATGTTAGAGGTGATCTTGTGGAAATTACTATTGATGATTTTATGAAACTAGTTAATCCAAATGTTATAGATGTTAGAATACCACAAAAGTATAATGATAATCACATTCCTGGAGCAATAAATATAAATGCTAATAGTCTTTTAAATAATCCAGAAAAATATTTGAATCCTAGTTTAATATATTATGTATATTGCCAAAAAGGTACTTCTTCGAAAACTTTAACGCAAATTCTTAGGGTTAAAGGTTATAAAGTTTTTAATATTATTGGTGGTTATGAAGCATGGATTTTGACTTCTTAAAAGTTTAACTATAATTATTTTGAGTTTTTTAATATTTTAAAAGGAATTAAGGTATAAAAAATCGTATATATCTATAGAAGGTAAAAAGCCTTCTTAGAAGGAGGATTATGACGTTTAAATTAGAAGAAGA
>CALVRK010000083.1 GCA_944358565.1 uncultured Bacilli bacterium | reverse complement strand
TTGTTGCACTTAATCCTGCATAAATATTAACTATTATTAATATCCGTATAGTGTTGCATTTACTTTTTCATTTCACCTAATATGCGTTTTTATTTGATATTATAGGGATTTTATAATCTAGTAGTTGTAGCTACCTCTAAAAATAATTTAAGGAGGTAATGATGAAAGAAAAAGTAATAGTAGAAGAATTAAATCGTATGTACAACGATGTTGCTGATGAATTAAATATTAGTGATTCAGTATACGAAAGTGCAAAAAGAAGTTATGAAGAATTAGGAGAATACTTATCTAATCATATTAAGTATGAAGTGGATGTTTATCCCCAAGGATCCATGAGCATTGGCACCACAATAAAACCAGTGTCAGATAAAGATGATTATGATTTAGACGCAGTTTGTCAAATAGATTCCTCTTTTGAAGAGGCATCTACTTTAAAAAATATAGTTGGTGATGTTTTAAAGAAGAGCAAACGATACTCCATATTGCTAGATAAAGAAGGGAAGAGATGCTGGACATTAAATTATAAAAGTAAGAATTTTCATCTCGATGTTTTACCTGCGACTCCTTATGAAATACATACCACAAGAGTACGAATTACTAACAAGGACTTAAAAACTAATACTTATGAGTTTAGGCTCTCCGATCCTAAAGGTTATGCAGAATGGTTTCTTAATAAACAAAGAAAAGTTCACGATAACTTGTTAGCAGAATATAGAGAGCAATATAAAGATTCTGTGGAGAGTTTAAAAGAATATAAGGTAAGAACACCGTTACAAAAAACCGTACAATTACTAAAACGTCATCGAGATATAAAATATAAAGATGCGTCTGATAAAAGAAAAAAAGAAAAACCAATTTCTATAATCATTACAACGTTAGTGGCTAAAATGTATACTGGTGAAGAAAATATTTATCAATTGCTACGCAAGTTTGTATGTGATTACAAGAAATACATAGATGTTGATTCTGAAGGAAATTTTGTAATTTCTAACCCTGTTAATCCACAAGAAAACTTTGCCGATAAATGGAAAGAGTACCCAGAGAGAAAAGATGCATTTTTCAAATGGGTGGAGTCGGCTAAAAAAGAGCTTATAGATAATAACTTTTTAAAAACAGAAGGGCGTATCGAACAGGCCAATTACTTGAAAACTATTTTTGGTGATAGTACCATTACAAATGTTTATTTTAATAATACCAATCGATATAAAGATGGAAAGACTAAATGTATAAATCATGATTCACTAGCAACATTATCTAATCATCCGACTGACATGGAAGTAAAAAAACACACTTTTTATGGAATTAAAATATCTAAGAAAAAAAAAGAACTTGGCAGAGCAATTCAATGATTTAAAAAAATGTTTTGAATGTCTGCCAGGCTCTGGTATTTTTCATAATGTGCTAGTATGGATTCAAAAAGTTAAAACTTCTTATAATTCTAAAACTTATGTTATAAAGATTGAATATAACGGTTCTGTTCCTAAAGTATATGTTAATAATCAGGGAATCATGCATTATAAGAATGAGAAAATTCCACATACTTATAAAGCAAATTACATAGCAGATGATAACCAGATAGTACAGTTGTGCTTGTTCTATCCTCGCTACAGAGAATGGGAGCCACATATGTATATTTCTGAATATTTTGTTCCTTGGGCTATAGAGTGGCTTTTCTATTATGAATCCTGGAGAATAACTGGGCAATGGTTAGGTGGTGGAATACATAATGAATAATTTTAAGAAAATTATGTGCATATTTTTTAGAATCATATTACCAATTTTTTTAATTATCACTATTTCAATTAAGTCTTATACTTTTGTTACTGTAAAAGAGCTAGAAATTTTTTTAATACAAATCAACCTTGGAAACATTTCTCCCGAACATCCAAGAAGAATAATTACTATTACTATTTTTTTATGCTTATGGGCAATGTACTATTGCTTTAATAGAAAAATAAAACAAGACTTAATACCTGATACGTTATATGGTTCTGTCCCCTATTCTATTTTATGTTTTTCGTCCGTATTTTTAGGAATAAAAGAAATTCACCTAAAATTAAAACCAATCCCCCTTCAATTTAAAATATTAAAAAACCATAATTGTTTTAATATTATTGAGGATAAAATACCGAGTGAGGATTGTGATTATGTATATAAAGATGATAATAAAGAAAGTGATACGATTAATTTAGTTATAGGTGATACTTATGAAATAAAAAAAGACAAACTACCTAAAAGTACAATGTGTAACAGAACTATTATCGTCAAACGTAAAGATAATAAAAATAACAGACGGTTTTACTCTGAAAATTTGATTAAAGAAATTGCAAATATTGTTAATTCATTAAAAAAGGAACATAAGGAATATAATTTATTTTTTAATACCAATTCCAAAACAAATAAAGAATTATATTACAACGTTTTTAATACAGGGAGAGACTACTTTATATTAAATATATATAATGCAAATAGCAAAAATAAATTTATTTTTAATGATAAGCCATCTATTAAAATTAAGAATAACTAAAAAAGATAACTTGAGTGTTATCTTTTTTTTGGAGAAGATTTTTTATACATCATTATTTCTTTACAAAAAATCTATTTTATATATCTAATTCTTGCTTTAATTTTTCTTGTAGTGCTTTTGAAAAATTAATCCCATTTCTTTCTGCGATTTCTTTTAACCACTGTGGCATAGTGACAGTCGTATTAACAACTTTTTTTGAAATCTTTTTTTCAAATTCAATTACATCTAATTCCACCATACTTATTATTTCATTTTCATCAACTTCATATTTCATATAATTTAGTGTAGGCGCTGGTAATTTCTTTTTATATTCTAATAATATATTAAACAACACATCCTGCGCCATATAATATGCATCTTCAAAACTATTACCATAAGTAAAGGCACAATCAAAATCAATAAATTCTACTAAAATTTTGGTTTCTTCCCACTTAAATTTTGCAGGATAAAAATATTTATTTTTTTTCATTGTATACTAAACTATGCCCTACGGATATCTCTCGGGAGCTAAAAATATACTCCCGTTATCCTTTTAATACTAGCAAGGGTACCTGGTGGTATGTCTTTTCTATATGGGATAGGAACAATTTTCCCATCTTTCTCATAGATTACATGAGAGCCACTTTGTCTTCTTTTTTTCCATCCATTTCTTTTTAGCTCCCTTACTATGTCCTTGTAGGACATAAATAAACCTTCTCCTTTCTTTTTGATGTATGGTTTTATTTTATCACTTTGTACCACACTTGTCAACACGTGTTTTCACTTTGCATACATAAATAAAAAAAACAGATACTTCGTTATTCATGTATGGAACAAAAGTAATATTAATACCTTTGCTATACTCTTTGCAATTATAAATCCTATATTTATTTTTATAAAAAGAGCAATTTATTAATTAATGGAATCAAAAGTATGAATAAATAGATGTCATAGTATAAATTAGTAAAATAATTACATTTTACGGATATCAAAATACCTCATTTTAGTTACTTGGTTTATAGAAATTAAAAAAAGAATCGCTTTCCCCACACCCCTAGCGATTCTTTTGTTTTGATTTTTCTTTCTATTTATATACTTTTAGAAAAAGTAGAATCTAAAAAGTCTTATTTATCGTAAGCGAAGCCCGAAATTTTTTGATGACTTTTTCGTACTCCAAATTCATCAAAAAAAGATTTAATTTTACTGGTGTAAAGATTATTTTCTTCGTATAATATAAGTGTAATTTATATAACAGATCATGAACTACCATGGAAAGCTTATTAGAAACGGGACTGTGGTAATTAGGACTTCGTCTCCAAAACCACTGTTGGGAGTTCGATTCCGATTAACTAATACTACAACTTTTTATTTCTGCATAATCGAAAGTATGAGTTTAAAATATAAGTACTAAATCATTATAAAAGCAATTTGGAGGTTTCTTATGGAAAAATTATATGACAAACTTGTTCGGGATAATATTCCTGCTATTATTAAGAATAATGGAGGAAAACCTATATATCGTGAATTGGAACATGATGAGTATTGGGACTATCTACTAAAAAAAGATGAAGAGGAGTTATTAGAAGTAAAGGAAGCAAAATCTCTTTCTGATCGTAAAATAGAATTAGCAGATAAATTAGAAATTATTAGAGCGATGGCAGAATTTTCTGGATTTTCTTTGCAAGATATTATTGAAGAAGCTGATAGAAAAAACAAAAAGAATGGAGGGTTTCAAAAAAGATTATTATTAGAAAAAGTAATTGAAAAATAATATAAGTTATTATTTCCTTTAAAATTTCAGTAGCAGGATGCTACTTTTTATTTTGTAATTATCATATCTAGTAATTAGACACTCCTTAACACTATTTTTTCATCTTTTTTGGTTCTATTTTTTATTTTAGTCTTACAATAAATG
>CALVRK010000082.1 GCA_944358565.1 uncultured Bacilli bacterium | reverse complement strand
TGGATGAAGAAGATCGATCATGCTGAGGCTGTTAAAGAAGGACATGCCGAAGGATTAGAGCAAGGATTAAAAGAAGGATTAGAACAAGGTCTAGAACAAGGCCTAGAACAAGGCCTAGAACAAGGTCTAGAACAAGGTCTAGAACAGGGCTTAAAACAAGGATCAAACAATAAAGCTTTAGAAATTGCGAAAAACATGCTAAAAGAAAAAATGAGTTTATCTGATATTGCAAGATTAACCGGATTAGATGAAAAAATTATTCAAGATCTAAACTAAAAAGTTCAGTTTTGAACTTTTTTCTTGTTATAATATGTTTATTAATGCTAAAATATTATTAGGTGATAAGTTATGAAAAAAATAATTATGATAGATGGAAATAACCTCATGTTTAGAAGTTATTATGCTACTGCATATAATGGTAATTTTATGAATAATAGTAAAGGCTTTCCAACTAATGCCTTATTTGGATTTACAAATATGATTAATAAAATAATTAATGAAGAAACTCCTGAATATGTCATTGTAGCCTTTGATAAAGGAAAAACCTTTAGACACGAAGAATACAAAGACTATAAGGATGGTAGAGTAGAAACTCCGGATGAGTTAAAAAAACAGTTCCCAGTTGCCAAAAAATTACTCACAGCCATGGGTATTAAATATTATGAAATAGATAACTATGAAGCTGATGATATTATTGGAACATTCGCTAAATTTTGCGATGATGATCCGGATTTCATCGGAACCATCGTCAGCAGTGATAAAGATTTATTACAGTTAATTTCTAATGATGTTGATATTAAACTTTTAAAACAAAAAGATTATATCAGATATAATGAAAAAACTTTTGAAGAGGCTTATGGTATTAAACCGATCAACGTTATTGACCTAAAAGCTTTAATGGGTGATTCATCAGATAACATTCCAGGTGTTAAAGGAGTAGGAGAAAAAACTGCTTTAAAACTTCTTCATGAATATAAAACATTAGACGGAATATATGAAAATGCGAGTAACATTAAGGGAAAATTAGGCGAAAAAATTAGAAACGATAAAGATAATGCTTATAAATCATATCATTTGGCCACCATTGTCAAAGATGTTCCAATGGATATCACTATTGAAGATACTAAATATAAAGGAGAAAATAGAGAAGAGTTAAATAAAATATATGAAGAGTTAGAATTTTATTCTTTCTTAAAAAAAGAAAACAAAAAAGAAAAGTCAAAAAAAGAAATAAAAGTTCAGATTATTAAAAATATAGATGATCTTAAAGTAAATGGCGATGTAGCTGTTTATTTAGAAGTGTTTGGCTCAAACTACCATAAATCACCAATTTTAGGTATGGGGGTTTATAATGAACATGCCGCATATTTTATTCCGCCAGAAATTTTAAAACAAAATCCAAATTTCTTAAAAGAAAATATTAAATATACTTATGATTTAAAGAAAATGATTGTCGCTTTAAAATGGCAAGATGTTGAAATAGAAAATGTTACTTTTGATACAATGATCGCCGGTGCCTTACTTGATTATAACATGAAAGAGGATATGGCTTATCTAGCTAATCAGATAGATTATAAACTAGAATTTTATGAAAAAATATATGGAAAATTTATTCACTTAAAAATGCCTAGTGAAGAAGAAATTGCTAAAGCCTGTGTTGACAGAGCTAAATTCATCTATGACACTAGAGAGTTCTTTCAAAATAAAATTAAAGAGGAAAATGTTGAATATTTATTTAATGAAATAGAACTTCCACTAGCAACCGTCCTAGCTGACATGGAGTTTACCGGTGTTAAAGTGGATAAAAATGTCTTAAGAGATATGGGAGAAGACATAAAAATCAAACTAGAATTATTAACTAAAGATATTTATAATAATGCTGGATGTGAATTTAATATTTCATCACCTAGCCAATTAAGCGAAGTATTATTTGAAAAACTAAATCTTCCACACAAAAAGAAAACGTCTAGTGGTTATTCCACAGCCATTGATGTTTTAAACAAATTAAAAGATAAACATCCAATAATTGGTCAAATAATTGAATACCGCAAACTATCTAAAATCTATGGCACATATGCCCAAGGTTTAATCAATACTATTAGTGATGATGAAAAAATTCATACAATATATACCCAAAATCTAACTAGAACAGGAAGATTATCATCAATTGAACCAAACTTACAAAATATTCCTGTTAGAGATGACTATGGAAGAGCCATTAGAAAAGCCTTTATTCCAACTTATGACTACATCTTAGGTGCCGACTACTCGCAAATTGAACTTCGCATTTTGGCTCATATGGCAGATGTTCCAGCTTTAAAAGAAGCCTTTCATAATAAACTAGATATTCATGCTAAAACTGCCAGTGATATCTTCCATGTACCAATAGAATTAGTTACAAGTGAAATGCGAAGAGTAGCTAAAGCTGTAAACTTTGGAATTATTTATGGTATTAGTAGTTTTGGTTTAGGAGAAAACATTGGTATAAGAGCAGTAGAAGCTAAGAAATTTATCGATACATATCTTGAAACTTATCCAGGTATTAAAGAATATATGGACTCATCTATTGCCAACGCCAAAGAAAAAGGCTATGTTACTACAATGTTTGGCCGAAAACGTAATATTCCAGAATTAAAAAATACAGTCTACACTATTAGACAAAGTGGTGAACGTATTGCTCTAAATACCCCTATTCAAGGTACCGCTGCCGATATTATAAAACTAGCTATGGTTAAAGTTTATAAAGCTTTTAAAGAAAACAATCTAAAAAGTAAAATGATTATTCAAGTGCACGATGAACTAATATTTGATACAGCTAAGGACGAACTCGAGCAAGTAAAACAAATAGTAACCGATGTTATGGATAACGTTTATAAGCTTACTGTACCACTTTCTATTGATATTCACTATGGTCAAAATTGGGCTGAGGCGAAATAATGGCTAGAAGAAGTAAATTAAAAAATAAAAACAGAAATATTTTTATAACTATTATAACTATTCTTATTTTCATGTGTGTTGCATATCAAAATGAAATAAATAGTTTTATGACCGAGCCTTTAATTGAGCCAAAACCAACCTATGAGTTAAAAGATATTCCACCATATAGTGGCAAGCCATATGTCACTATAAATGAAAATAAACCAAAATTTAAAGATGAAGATTATAATAAAGAAACATTCGAAACATATAGTAATTTAGATTATTTAAAAAGAGCAGGAGTAGCTTATGCAAAAGTATCAAAAGAAACAATGCCAACTGAAGAAAGAGGCTCAATTGGTATGATTAAACCATCGGGTTGGCATACTATTAAATATGATATAGTAAGTGGTAAATATTTATATAATCGCTGCCATTTAATCGGTTATCAATTAACAGGCGAAAATGCCAATGAAAAAAACTTAATAACTTGCACTAGACAAATGAACACAGGAGCTATGTTAGATTTTGAAAACGAAGTTGCAAGTTATATAGACGAAACAAACAATCATGTATTATATAGGGTAACGCCAATTTATGAAGGAAATAATCTGCTAGCTAGTGGGGTAGAGATAGAAGCAAGTTCCGTCGAAGATAAATGTGGAGAAATTTGTTTCAATGTCTATATTTATAACGTCCAAGATGGCATAACAATAGATTATAAAAATGGTAATAGTCATTTATCTTGATTTATAATCAAAATATTCCCAAATAACATAAATAATAAATCTAAATTGTTCAATTAAATAAAACATGGAATTCCTCCTTTCATATATTAACATACGTCATGGAAGTAGGGAATTCCTTTTTAATTATAAAAAAAACTGATCAAAATATCAGCTTTTAGGCATTAATTTTTCTTTTCCTCCCATATAAGGTCTTAAAGCCTCAGGTATATTAACACTACCATCCGCGTTAACATTGTTCTCTAAAAAAGCAATTAACCCGCGAGGAGTAGCTAAAACAGTATTATTTAAAGTGGTTACATATTCATTACCGTTTTTAGTTTTCATTCTAATGCCAAGTCTTCTAGCTTGTGCATCACCTAAGATTGAACAAGAGCCAACTTCAAAATATTTATTTTGTCTAGGACTAAAAGCCTCAACATCACAAGATTTAACTTTCAAATCAGCTAGATCACCACTGCAGCACTCTAAAGTTCTAACCGGTACATTTAAACTTCTAAAAAATTCCACAGTATATTTCCACATCTTATCGTAAAATTTCATACCATCTTCGGGTTTACATAAAACAACCATTTCTTGTTTTTCAAATTGATGAACTCTATATAAACCACGTTCCTCAATTCCGTGAGCCCCAACTTCTTTTCTAAAACAAGGTGAATAAGAAGTTAAGGTAATAGGAAGTTCATCTTCTTTAATAATTTGACCTTGGAATTTGCCAATCATAGAATGTTCAGATGTGCCAATTAAATATAAATCTTCACCTTCAATTTTATACATCATCGCATCCATCTCTTCAAAACTCATAACCCCGTTTACAACATC
>CALVRK010000081.1 GCA_944358565.1 uncultured Bacilli bacterium | reverse complement strand
AGATAGAAATGGTGAATTTGAGCCTAAAATATCCAAAAAAACCTCAAAAAAACACCTATTTTCAATTGAAATGACATGGAAAGAATGTTATAATTGATTAGGTGATTTTTTTGAACATTAATGTAAAACAAGTTTTACTATTTATTTTAGGAATAATTATTTTAATTTTTTTAGCTCACATTTTTGTCTACATTTTATTGTTTGCTGTGGCCTGCTGGCTAATATATATGGTATATGTAGCCGTAAAACCATACATTAAAGCTGTCACTAAAAAGAAAAAAACTAAAAAGGGTAAAATAATTATTGAGGCTAAATACAAAGAGAAGTAGGTGGTACTATGCCTGAATTACCTGAAGTTGAAACGGTCAAAAACACTTTGATCAAAGAGATTAAAGATAAAATTATAATATCCGCTTCTGTGTACTGGGAAAATATAATTGCCTACCCAAGTGTTAAAGAGTTTGAAAGAAAAATCAGAAATCAAAAAATAAATGACATCCAAAGAAGAGGTAAGTGGTTAATGTTCAAGCTAGATGATTATTATTTATTAAGTCATCTAAGGATGGAAGGAAAATACTATATTAGAGCAAACAATTGCCCTATAGAAAAACATCAACACGTCATTTTTCACTTCTCTGATGGTACTGATTTGAGATATCATGACACAAGAAAGTTTGGCAAAATGTATTTAATTCCAAAAGACGAAGTGTTTAATAAAAAACCACTATCTGAATTAGGCTTAGAACCGTGGGATAAAAGATTAACCCCAGAATACTTAAAAAGTAAATTTCACAAAAAGCCGATTAAAACAGAACTTCTAGATCAAACTATAATTGTCGGCATTGGAAACATTTACGCCGATGAAATATTATTTTTATCTAAAATAAATCCTAAAACTTTAGCTACCGATTTAACGGCCAAAGATTGCCAAAAAATCATAGACTTTACAAAACAAGTTCTAGAAAAAGCCATAGAATACGGTGGAACAACTGTAAAAAGTTATGAATCAAGTGAAGGAGTTCACGGTCGATTTCAAATACATTTACTTGTTCACACCAAAAAGGAGTGTCCCATTTGCCATTCAAAGATAGTCAAAATAACCGTTGGCGGACGCGGAACTTATTATTGCAAAAATTGTCAAAAGGAGAGGTATTAATGAAAAAAACTAAAATAATTTGTTCAATTGGTCCAAGTAGTGCCAAATATGAAACGTTTAAACAAATGGTATTAAATGGTATGAATGTAGCTAGAATTAACTTTTCACATGCAACAGAAGAAGAAAAAAGCAATGTTTTAAGTTTAGTTAAAAAAGCAAACGAAGAATTAGGATCTTATGTAGCTGTTTTGTTTGATACTAAAGGACCAGATTTTCGTACTGGAAATATGACTGATGATAAAATTAGTTTAGTCGAAGGAAAAACTATTAAATTAGTTAAAGATGATATCTTAGGAACTGAAGAAGCTATCACAGTTAACTATAAAGATGCGCTAGATAGTATTGAACCTGGTAACGAAATTTTGTTAGAAGATGGACTAATGAAACTAGAAGTAATTGAAAAACTACCAAATGGAATTAACTGTAAAATTATCGATGGCGGTATCTTAGGTAGTAGAAAGAGTGTCAATGTACCAGGAGTTCAATTGAAAATGGACTTTATTAGCGAGCAAGATAGGGAAGATATAATCTATGCTTGTAAACAAGGCGGAGATTTCTTAGCTCTATCATTTGTTAGCTCAAAAGATGATGTTCTAGCTGTTAGAAAAATTTTAAAAGAACAAAGTAGAGAAGACATGCAGATAATTTCTAAAATTGAAAGTCATACTGCTATTCAAAATATC
The DNA here is from genome assembly GCA_944358565.1 of uncultured Bacilli bacterium. GTDB lineage: Bacteria > Bacillota_I > Bacilli_A > RF39 > UBA660 > Coprosoma. Next base: position 2,740 of record CALVRK010000081.1, on the reverse strand, counting down.
GATGAAATCATTGAAGCTAGTGATGGTATTATGGTTGCTCGTGGTGATTTAGGAGTAGAGATGCCTATGAATACACTACCTATCTTACAAAAAGAAATTATTGAAAAATGTCGTAAAAAAGGCCGTACTGTTATTGTTGCCACTGAAATGCTTGCTTCAATGTATACTAGTAGCCGTCCAACACGTGCTGAAATCTCAGACGTTGCTAACGCTGTATTAGATGGTACTGATGCTGTTATGTTATCAGGTGAAACAACTATTGGTAAACATCCAGCAGATGCTGTTAAATACATGGCCGAAACTTGTGAAGAAGCTGAAAGTTATTATGATTACGCTAATCAAAAATCATATGCTAAAGAAAATAACATTCCAAGCGCTATTGCTCATAATGTTGTTGAAAGTGCAAATCTATTAAATGTAAAAACAATAATTGCTGCCACTACTAGTGGTTATAGTGCTAAAATAATTGGTACCCTAAAGCCAAAATCATCAATTGTTGCTGCTTGTCCAGATGCCAAAGTAGCTAAAGCTTTAGCGCTTAATTATGGGGTTTTTCCAGTAATTGTTAAAAAATATAATACACTAGAAGAACTTATCGATAATTGCAAAGCTGAAACCACTAAATTTATGGATTTACAAAAAGGTGATATCGTTATTGTAACTGGTGGATTCCCAAGAATGCATCAAGTTAAAACAACTAACTTCTTAAAAATTGATACAATATAAAAAGATGACTAATGGATTATAATCTTATGCTTATATTCCTCTAAAAAGTCATCTTTTTTAATATTATAAATATTACTAACCCTATTTTCTATTCGCAACATTTCATAACTATCATCATATTTAGTAATAATAGGTAGTTTACATTCTTTTTTAATATTGTTTAAATATTTTCTACCTTTATCATTAAAACCTAAAATTCTAATATACTGTGTTTTTTGACATCTTTTAGCCTCTTCTTTGGTAAACCCACATAAAATGTGTAGAAGCATTCTCTTTATTTTATTATATGTGTATCTTTTTGATTTAACTAGATTTATTAATTCATCGATATTATGAGCCTTTAAAATATTTTTCTTAATTTTATTTTCAATACCTTCATCAACAGTTTGATAAACACTTAAATTATCCGTACTAATAATTTTATATTTAAGTAAATCAAAATAATCATCTAAAAAATGTAGATCACTCAAACTATTATAGCTATCTTTAGGGACAAATTCTTTAATATTAATGCCCTTTTTCAAAGCCTCTCTAATACTTGTCGCACTAGAAATTTTGTCTAAATTGTGGCTATGATAATCATTTGTTCTTTTAATCGCTTTAATTTCTACCTTTTCTAGATTTCTAATATAACCAATACCTAATAAATCATTTGGATTATTTTCTAAAGTAATACCTAAATCTTTTAAAGCTTTAGCCAAACTAGTAGGGTAGCTTAAGCCTTCAGATAAATATTGTTTAATCTTAATATTGTATCCTGTACTTTTTTGAATTTGCACAATCTTTCTTAATTTATCTATATCCGCACTTTCACTACCAAAGACAAAAGCATCAACTTTTAAAGCTTTTAAAATATCAGTACTACCTTTAGTAAAAATATCGGCTGCTTGCGAACCAAAGACAAATGGAAGTTCAACTACTAAATCGACATAATTTAGTGCCACCTCAGTTTTTTTCCATTTATCTATTAAACTAACATCGCCTCTTTGAGTAAAATTGCCATTAATAACGGCAATAATCACGTAATTAGGATATAATTCCTTTACCTTTTTTATATGATATAAATGTCCATTGTGAAATGGATTATATTCACAAATTATTCCTACACTTTTCATAAATTACCACATCCATTTTTAACAAATAAATATATATTTTATTTTTATTTATATAACTAATTGTTACGACATTATTAAGGAACATTCAGTAAGTTGGGTGATGCCAATCGCCCTACTTGTTTTTTGCTATTTAAAATAAAAGAAAATCACCTAACTCATCCAATGATTTAGGTGATACACAATTATATGTGGCAACACTCAACATCGGACTATTGAATGTTCCTTTAATATTTTATGAAATTTCCCTCATCTATATACATCTTAACATATTTCTAATATAAAGGCAAATTAGTGTCAAAAAAAATTTTATACATTCCGCAAAATATGGCAATCTTTGAAGAATGTCACCATCCATTATTGACACCCAATCTCAAAGAACGTATAATTTATTATAGGTGATCGTATGAAAAAAAACGGCTTTACACTTATCGAATTACTCGCTGTAATTGTAATTTTAGGTATCTTAGCCACCATTGCTGTACCAACCATAGTTGGAATCATCAGCAATTCTAGAGAAAATACTTTAGATGAACAAAAAAACACTATCATTGATGCCGCTGAAAGATGGGGGACAGATAATGTTAGAAACCTGCCTAATACTTCGTGCGATGTCACTGTTGATTTTTTAAAAAAAGAAGGATACTTAGATAGTGAGCGAGAAGTAGTGGACCCAACAACTAATAAAGCTATGACAGGCTGCGTTAGAATAACTTTCGATAGTACTAATAATCAATATAAATATAACTATGTAAATACTTGTAGTAGTAATAGATGTAAATAAAATATAAAAGAAAGGTTAATTATTAAAATCTTTTTTTTGCTAAAGTTGTGTTCAACTTTATGACTGATTAAGATATTCAGCATAAGCAATGTTTAAATCAACTGGCATTTCAATCTTC
>CALVRK010000080.1 GCA_944358565.1 uncultured Bacilli bacterium | reverse complement strand
CTATTCAAAAAAGGAGAAAGTAAATAGAAACATAAATAACAGACAACATACCAATATGCATTATAAAATGGTGATAAATAATTCATTAAATCCATTTTAGAAAAAGTCTCTAAACCTGTAAAAAGTGCAAGTAAAACTATCACAATTTGATAAAACCAAGCCTGATTAAAAGATTTAAAAAACTTTTTCCAAGAAAAATCTTTATTATAATTAAAATAACCAGCAAGTAATACAAACGAATTAACATGTACTAAAATGAATGACATTACCAAAGTAAAAAATAAATGTAAAACACCAGTAGTATTATCTAAAACCCTACCATGTACTAAAATATGAGAAATAATAATAAATATCATTGATACAATTCTCATAAGTTCAAAATTTGACTGTCTAACTTTCATATGAAGTCTCCTCACTAAAGTTGCCCTGTTTATTCTTTATAAACATTATATAATAAAGGAAAAATAAAAGTCAACGTTAACATAAAATGTGAACATAAAAACGAAACATTGCTACAATGAAAAAAGAATGATAAAATCATTCTAAAAAATATGATAAACTGTATTTTTAAAATCTATGATTTCCAAGTTTCCATTTAACAAAGAAAATACCTACTATTTAATATTATGTTTTTTCCTTTTTGTATTTGAATTAATCTTTTTATATTTTTTACTTTTTATTATATATGGTAATAAAACAATAATTGGCAAGCTAGTAAATAACCCATAAACATACCTATATTCCGCATATACAGGAGAAGCTAACATCATTGTAAGCCATAGTCCAAAAAATGGTATAAACCAAGCAAAATATTTCCGTTTATCAATTTTTCTAACTATAGAAACAATAATGCTTAAAAACAGCAACAAGAAGCCAAATCCTATACCCCAACAAAATACAGATAATGAATATCCATTTAAACGAGTACGATCTATAATTTCAGTAAATTTATCTGGTAACAAATTAACATTGTGAACTCCATAAGTATTATCATCAGACACAAATCCAGTAGTCCAATACTTCACACTAGGATACCAATAACCCAAAGTTTGAGACAAATATGCTTCAATATATGTATCTGGGTTTTTAAAAAGCAAACTTAACCATGTTCCCAAAAATTTACTCTTAGTTTTCGTTAATACATCATGGTTAGCATGATTTTTTACTGGATCAACTATATATGGTAAATATACATTTTGTATTTCGGCAAAATCAAAAATTGATTTTAAATACTCCTTTTCATTTTTATTCATATTTCCATCTGATGCTATTACTCTACCAACTTGTTGTAAAGGAATTGCTAAAGATTCAACTGCATTTGCTTTTTCAACTTTTAAATAACTATAAATAGGCCCTGTAACAACAAAATACAAAGTAAATAATGATAATAATAAAGGCAAAATTATTTTAATATTTTTCTTAAAACAATATATAAAAAATGGAAAACAAATTATTAATATATATATACCATTATTTCTAAAAAACAATATCATAAGAAAGGCAATTACAAATAAAATAATATTAGATATCTTAAATTTATCAGATAAAGTCATTTCCACAATACTTATTAATAAAAGTAACATTGCTCCACCAAATAGAACATCTTTCCATATAGTCACAGAATATAACGTAAATTGAGGTAATAATGCATAAGAAAATAACACTATAATTATTATAATTGAATTAAATTTATGTTTATATAAAAATTTAATAGCATAAGCAAAAATGGCGGATAAAATCAGCATTTGAATTAACGTATAAAAACCCATAGCTAAATTTGAATCACCAAATAAGAATTTACCGAAATTATATATTCCACCTTCAAACCAAGTTTGAACAAATGGATGATTATTTTTAAAAACCATATCTTCAATATAATACAGTTGCATTCGTGAATCTAAAGTCATAATTCCAGGAAAAAAGCGCAAAAAATATGGTAACCAAAGAATCAAAATAATTATCCAACTAATAAAAAATATTTTATTTGACTCATTTCTTTCGTTTTCGCACAGTAAATTAATGGTTTTAACTTTTGTGAAGAAAACATTAAATAAAAAATATAAAAATATAAAAATACCTCCAAAAATGAATAATAATTCAATTAAAACCTTTATATTAAAAATATTTAATGTATTTTCAGAAAAACTATTTTCTACAATACTTCCCACAGAAATTACCAAAGAAACAATGATTGATGTTACAACTGATATCTTTTTCGTTTCTTTGTTAATATTCACCTTTAAAAACATAAAAATAATTGCAAAAAGAACTAAAGTGAAAAAAATATTATAATTATTGTAAGTACCAACAACTCTCATTATACTAATATAAGAATAAAAAGCAAAAAATATTTTAATAATATTAGATTTATATTTAATTAATTCATTTTTTATCTCTACCAAAAAACTTTTCATAAAACACTCCCTCTAAAATTTATTTAAAAATCACAATCTTTTGCACAAAATAATTAACAACAAATAAAGTAAAGTCAACAAAAAACTTAATAATAATTGCTAATGTATTTATTAAAAACTTATTAATTAAATAAACTAACATACTTGATACACACATTTGAATAAACACTAAAATATAATATTTAATTAACATAGTTTTACTATATTTTTGAAAAACAAATCTTGAATTTATAAAAAAATTATATAATGATGATAAAACTCTTGCAAATATTGTTGCAATGATAATTGACTCATAGGCAAAAAAAATACCAAAAACATAATTAAAAAAGCCAAATAAAATTAAATCTAAGAAAAAAGAAGAAGCAGCCGAAAAAATATATAATAAAAAATTCTTATTTTTTTTTAGTAATTGCATTTTTGATAATTCCTATTTCTTGAGCTAATGAAATATTTTTCCTTTTTTCTAGATTATTAATACGGTATAAATCAAATGATAAAATTAATAAACATATCAAAGCGCAGAAAAATAATAAATTTGATATTGTTTCAATTCCCACTAATCTGCTTATTTTAATTAACATTTCAGGAAATAAAATAAATACAATCATTAAAAATCCAATCAAAAACCAAAGTATAGAACTTTTTATAGGCATCTTATCTTTATGAACTGCATTCAAAACAATAACAAAATAAAATATAATAATTAAATATGCAAAAATTTTTAAATTCAAAGATAACATTAATTATTCCTCCCAAATTTATTTAAATCTAATAGTAAAATAGAAAGGCAGACGTTAAACATATAATAAATAGAACCAATAAATTTTATAGAAGATGTTCCGCCTACTCTTTTATGCATTGAAACTCCAACCTCTTTAAATTTAAAATCATTTTTTATTAAAGCATAATTTGTAATTGGTTCTGGAAAATCATAAGGATAATTTCTTGCAAATATTTCAATAACTTTTTTATTAACCGCCCTAAAACCACTAGTAACATCCATCATCTTTTTTCCAGACAAAATTTTAATCAAAAAAGAAATCATATTAATTCCAACTTGTCTCACTTTAGTAGATTTGAAATCACTAGTATTATCAATAAATCTTGAGCCTATTACAATATCTACATCATTTTGAATTATTGGATCAATTAATTTTTCAATATAATTAACATCATGTTGCCCATCTCCATCAAATTGAATAGCAATATCATAGTCATTATAACTAGCATATTTATAACCTGTTTGAACTGCGGCTCCTATACCTAAATTATATGGCAAATCAATAAAATTGATATTATTGGCTACCAGCAAATCTTTAGTTCTATCAGTACTTCCGTCATTAATTACTATATAATCAATAGAAAATTTTTTACATTTTTTATAATTTTTAATATTATTGATGGTATTAATTATACTTTCTTCTTCATTATATGCTGGAACAATTACTAGTATTTTCATACAACACCTCACATATATTTCACACTTATTATATCAATCGCATAATTTAAAGTCAACGCAAAAACAGATTAATATCATTTATGTATGATTAATTTATTACGACATCATAAATATATTGCCAAAAAATCTAACAAAAATTATCCATTTATATTACAGACTTTAAAAATAAATAGCAATAAAAACAAAACTAATATATATAATTCCAAGTATCAATAAGACTTTATCATGAGTAATTACTTCAATAGGATCTCCAAAATTATCATCTTCAACATCCATACAATATTTAAGTAAAATAACAATCACTAAAATAATAGAATATTTGAAAAATTCATTATTAAATGCACTAACAGCCCATAATGAATAAAAAACTATAGTTAAAGCTAAAAACATATACATATTTTTATCCAAAAAATCCTTATTATAACTTTTTAAAACCTTACGAGAATTACTACCATTTTTTATAAGTTCATTTCTTCTTTTTCCCAAAGCCATATAAAAAGAGATAGAGAGTATTGTTAAAAATAGCCAATTAGAAATTTCAATACCAAGCCCTACTCCACCATAAGTAACTCTAAGCACAAAACCTAAAGCAAGTATTGTAATATCAACTAATGGAATATTCTTTAACCCAAAACTATATCCTAAATTAATAATAAAATAAACAATTAAAATTAATGAACTAAAATCAAATAAAAGATTAGCAAAATATAACAAACCAGTAATTAATAAAACCAGTATAATAATAGTAATAATAGCTCCCT
>CALVRK010000079.1 GCA_944358565.1 uncultured Bacilli bacterium | reverse complement strand
CTTTTTAAACATTTTTTAAAAACTGGTAAAAAATTTGTTTATATACGTAGATACAAAGCCGAGTTAGAAGAAGCCACCATGAAAGATAAAATCGGAATATTTTTTGAACAATTACAAAATGATGAAGTCGTGAAGGGACACTCATTTAAAAACAATAATAAAACTTGTTATATTGATAATAAAGTTTGTGGTTATTTTTATACACTATCAACCGCAATGATAACGAAGTCATCAACATTTACTGATGTAGATGTAATTATATTTGATGAGTTTTTAATCGCAAAAGGTAATTATCATTATATACCACGTGAAGTTTATCACTTCTTAGAATTTGTTGAAAGTGTGGGCAGGCTTAGAGATATAAAAATATTTTGCCTTGCTAACGCAATAACTGAAAATAATCCATATTTTAGAGAATTTGGTTTAACCTTGCCTTATAATTCAGAATTTAAAACTTTTAAAAATGGGCTTATTTGTTTATGGTATGTTAAAAATGAAAAGTATAGAAAAGCTAAAAAAGATTCAAAATTCGGAAAATTAATTGATGGTACAAATTATGGAAAGTATGCAATTGATAATGAATTTTTACAAGATTCAAAATCTTTTATAAAAAAGAAAACGAAAAAAGCGAAATATAGATTCACAATATGTATGGTAAATAAAAATTATGGAGTATATATAGACACTGATATAAACGAAATGTTTATTTCAAATAAGGTAGATGAAAATCATCCTCTAAAAGTTACACTTAATTTTGAGGCACATTCTGAATATAATTTATATATAAGAAAAAGAAGTAACCTACTTTTTAAAATGCTAACAGAATATTATTATTCAAGCAAATTATTTTTTGAAAATACTAGAATAAAAAATGATGTATTATCTGATTTATTAAAATATTTGACTTAATTTTTAATTTATGTTATATATTAAATAGGTAGGAATTTACAAATGAAATGTAAATAAAATTTGTGGAGCACTACTGGTGAAGAGCCAGCCACAAATTAATTGCAGTAGTGAGCTGTTTACAATTTGTTAATTACCGCCGAAAATCTTTTGAGGCGTCTAGCCTCTTTTTGTTAGAAAGGCGGTGATAAAATGGAAAACATAACAGAAATATTGGATAAGGTGAAATTTGTAAACGATTCATGGGCTATTACTTTACCTTTAATTTTAATTCTCCTTGATATTATAAGTGGGGTAATTAATGCAATTTTAAAAGGTGAAATGGACTCAAGCATAATGAGGCAAGGCTTAGGTCATAAGTTTTCAGAAATCGTATATCTAGCGTTAGGAATATTAGCTGATGTCTTCTTTAAATTACATTCAGTTTATTTACTTGCTATCATTTATATTTCATTTATGGAAATTATCTCTATTTTAGAAAATTGCTCAAAACTAGGTGTACCTATACCTGATATTTTAAAAAATATATTAAAAATAAAGGAGTGATAAAATGAAAATTAAAGGTATTGATGTGTCATATCATCAAGGAGTCATTGACTGGAATAAAGTAAAACAAGCAGGAATTGAATTTGCAATTATAAGAATTGGATACGGAAAATATGATTTCCAAAAAGATAAACAATTTGAAAATAATTATAAAAATGCTAAAAATAATGGTATAAAAGTTGGTGTATATCATTATAGTTATGCAGTAAATGTAGATGACGCAAAAAAAGAGGCAGATTTAGTAATTAAATGGCTAAATGATAGACAATTAGATTTACCAGTTTATTTTGATATTGAAGATAAATCACAAGCTAGTTTATCAACAAATTTAAGGACAGAAATGACAAAATCTTTTTGTGAAAAAATAGAAAACGCAGGTTACTGGGCTGGGATTTATGCTAATAAAAACTGGCTTGAAACAAAACTTGATATGAATAAATTAAATAGATTTACTGTATGGCTTGCCCAGTGGTCATCTAATCCAACTTATCAAGGTACTTACGGTATGTGGCAATATACATCTGATGGTTCTGTTAATGGTATTAATGGTAGAGTAGACATGAATTATCAAGTTAAAGAACTTGGTGGTAAAATAGGAACTACATCATCTAGTAATAAAAAATCTAACGAAGAGGTAGCAAATGAAGTAATTGAGGGTATTTGGGGTAACGGAACAGAGAGAAAAAATAAATTAACTAATGCTGGATATAATTATGAGGCTATTCAAAATATTGTAAATCAAAAATTAAGTAAAAAATCTAACGAAGAAATCGCAACTGAAGTCATTCAAGGTAAATGGTGTAATCAGCCCGAAAGACAAAAAAGACTTGAAGAAGCTGGATATAATTACAAAGAAATTCAAAAAATTGTAAACGAAAGGTTAAAATAATGGCAGTAGGTAAAGCGCGAATTGCCCCTTTTATTAATGATGTTTTCACAGTAACATCACCGTGGTGGGCAGATAGAGGCGGTGAAATTCATAGAGGTTTAGATATTTCAACTGGTGCTAAAGACCCAGTTTACTCTATGCTTGATGGTACGGTTGTACAAATGTGGCACAATGATTCAAGTATGGGAAATGCTTTAGTAATTAAAGCAGATGATAATACCGCTACTTTATATATGCACTTAGATAGTTTTAGTGTGTCTTTAAATAGCACGGTAAAAGTAGGACAGCAAGTAGGTATTGAAGGTACAACAGGTGAGTCAACTGGAGTTCACCTGCATGTTGAAATGCAAGTGATGTCAGGCTCAAGGTGGAAATGGAGCTATAACAAGTCTGATTATCTAGACCCAACGGCTTTTATGGGTATTGATAATGTTAAAAACACCCAATGGATTTATGACGGAACGCCTATTCCTCCTGAACCTACTCCTAGTAAAGTGCAAAGAAAAAAATTTCCCTGGGTTTTATACGCGAGAAAAATAAGGTCAAGATAATATCTTGACTTTTTTTAATTTTTATGCTATATAATAGAAGAAAGGAGATGTTAAAATGAGTTATGAAGAATTAGAAACTCTAACAAATGGGATGAGAGAACGTTTAGGTGAAGAAAATTCTGCTCTTGTTAGTGAAGATTTGTTAAACGTCTTATCAAGTTATAAAGCTAGTTTAGATAGAATAGCTGAACTTGAAGAAGAAAATAATAAATTAAAAGCTGATAAGGAAGAATTACTTAAAACAAACGGAAAGTTATTCCAAAAAATCGGTTTTGAAAAAGAGGAAGAAGCTGAAGAAGTAGCAGAAGAATCTGAAGAAGTGTCAACAGAAGAGATTATTGAAGAACTTATTGATGAGAAAGGAGAGATTGTTTAATGGCAAAAACTAGTAATACGGCTTTAAAATCTGGAGCTAAAATTTATAATGCAACCATTGCAAATGACCCTGTGCTTGCAAATATGCCAAGAGCCACTAATAACAATATTGGGGACATTTCAAATATTTTATTTAACGATAGTTATCAACCACAGTTAAATCAATTTGTAAATAATTTGATTAACAGAATTGCCCTAACTATAATTAGAAATAAATCTTATAATAATCCGCTTGCAGTATTTAAAAAAGGAAGTATTCCACTAGGTACAGATATTCAAGATGTGTTTACTAATCCAGCAAACGCTGAAGCATACGAGTTATCAGATGTGGCAATGCAAAAATTACTTACGATTACTGACCCTGATACACATGTTGCATACTACCGAAGAAATAGACAAGATATGTATACTAAAACAATTGCCCGCGAGGCTTTACAAGGTGCTTTTGAATCTTGGGAAAATTTTGAGGGTTATGTTGCAAGTATTACAAATAGTTTATACAGTGGTAATTATATTTCAGAATTTAATTACACTAAAGATTTAATTGATGGCGCTTTTGATAACGGTAAAATAATTACAGAGGTAGTAACTAATCCTACGGATGAGGCAAGTTCAAATGCTTTTCTAAAACAAGTTAAAACTATTTATGACATGATGACATTCCCTAGCTCAGACTATAATGCATATTCAAAGTTTAGCGGTGCTAAAGGTAAAATCATTACTTGGACTGAAGCAGATAGAATTGTGTTAATTATTCGTGCTGATGTTATGAATACTATTGATGTAGATGCATTAGCTAGAGCGTTCAATATTGATAAAGCTTCCTTTATGGGAAGAATTTACAAGGTTGACAAATTTAGAAACGAAAACTTACTTGGTGTAATTTGTGATGAATCTTGGTTACAAATTTATGATAATGTATTTAGATTCGATGAATTCTACAATGCCCGTGTTATGGCTTGGAATCAGTACCTTCACAGCTGGTCGGTGTTCGCAATATCGCCATTTAGTAATAGTATCGCACTTTGTACCGAAGAACCTGTAGATGTTACAAATATTGAAATTGCTAGTGCAGCAATTGCGCTTGAAATGACTAGCCCTGAGGGTGAAAGTATTGATGTAACAGTTACTCCATCAGGTGCAACAACTACTATTGATTATTCTGTAGCTGACCCAAGTGTTGTGGAGTTAATAGTTAATACAAATACTAACATTACTCTAAAACCGTTAAAAGTTGGTAGTACTACTATAACTGCTAAGGCTACAAATGGTGTTACTGCAACTCAAACCATAAATGTAACAGCTGGAGCATAACTCCAGCTTCTTTAATAGAAAGAAGTGATAAAATGACAAGTTTTACACCACAGT
>CALVRK010000078.1 GCA_944358565.1 uncultured Bacilli bacterium | reverse complement strand
GGCCTGGTAGGACTTGAACCTACGACCCCACGCTTATCAAGCGTGTGCTCTAACCAACTGAGCTACAGGCCCATTTGTCATTTGACTTTATCATTGTACCTTATTTTATGAAATTTGACAAGAGTTTTTCACAATTTTTTATCATTTTATTATCTACTTCTTTTTAAAGCACGCTCTATAGCTTTTCGATATATCTTCGCATTTCTATTTCTCTTCTCGGAAGCTTTTTCATCAATATCAGAAACAAGCCTAAAAAACTTAATATATCTTCCATTTAAAGGCAAAACTATAGCTTTATTTTTTGAAACCGTACATATCTTAGAAACCATAACTCTTTTCCTTTCAAATTTCTCTTATATTCTAGCACATTTAAAGCCAAATAACAACAAAAATATTAAATTTTATTTAAATGAAATTCTAAAAAATCCTAAGCATAATATAATATGTCGCAAAATTATCATAAATGAAAAAAAAGTAAGTTTCAAAGAATTATCTATCTACTTACACTTTTTTAACCAAACTTCAAATAATATTTAATGGACGCATTATTTATCTTATGTTCTTCTTAATCAACACTTTACCTTTTTTCACAGTATCTAATAAAAATTTTTCATTTTCAGAAAAAAACTCTTTAAAATCATCATCATTTAATCTAAACTCTTCTAAAAGCAAACTAGTATGATTTAATTCAGACTCTATTGCCTTAAGTTGCTTTTTTAACTGCTCTACTTTTTTTACTTTCATCATATAATTATATGATGGTAAATCACTTTTTGTATTTTTTAAAGACTCTTTACTAGGTAATTTAGAACTATCAAAATCTAAATTATAAATTGTAATTTGCAAATATATAGAATCAAAATCACTGTTCGGCCCTAAAAATTGATTACCATTTTTTCTACCACTTTTTATCACAAAAGAAGGCGATTTAATATCAACATCTACATGATCCATATTATAACTATCTTCTACTTGACCATCAGTAAAAAAATTTTCCTCCTTATAATATAAACGTCCCCAAGCAAGGCGTTTACTAATCCCTTCAGGATAACCATCAAGATGAATTATTTCATGGAAATCACCTTTAAGTAATTTTATATACACCTTATTTATTCCAAGTTCAAATACCTTATTAAAATTAAGAATTACTTTATCCAAATACTGATTTCGTTCATCCAAATTCTTATCATCTAACTTATCAAATATGTCAAACATTAAAACTAAGTATCGCTCTAAATTATTCCAAAAATCAAGATCTTTACAGCTTTCTTCATCATTAAATGTATTAAAAAATTTAATATACTTTTTTCTAAGCCCATTACCCATTACTATTTTAATTGGATCTTTTGAATTTTGAAAAATAGCTTGAGAAAGTTCAGGAAATCTCTCATTAACTTTAATTTCCATAATTTCATTAAATAACCTTTTCGCCTCATCATAACTATCTTTTGTATACCTTAATAAATCTAACAAAACGCTATTATGATATGTATAATCAAAACATAAGCCTCTCTTAGATATTTCCTCATTTAATAATTCTTGCTGTTTTCTTCTTATGTATGGAGTATCTAAGCCAATTCTTCTAGGTCTAATAAGTTCATCCGTAACTTCTCCATTTTTAACTTTTTCATCGTGTGCTTTTTTTAGTTTTTCATATTCACTCATAGTCATATAAGTATCGTCACCCGACAAAGTAGATACAATTATATTTTCTTCTTTCCTAAATAATCCCACAATCTTCACCTCTTTCCAAAATTATAACACAAATTAAAAGAAAACACTTAAATATCAAAGCATTTTCTTATAATACTTCCAAGCAATCACTCTAGAAGCTAACCTATCAATCAAACTCTCATCGATAACCTTATTTGAAATGGCTTTCTTAACTGAATTAATACTTTTTTCATAATCAGTCGTAATAATTAAATCATTACCAGATAAAATTGCTTTCAAAGTAGCACCATCAATATTTTCAGTAGCTCCCATAGCTAAATCATCAGTAATTATGATGCCACTAAATTTAAGTTTATTTCTAAGTAAATTATGAATATTTGTCGATAAAGATGCCGGATTATTAGAATCAATACTATTTACTATATTATGACTAACAAGTACCGCCTCTGCTCCCTCATCAATACCAGCTTCAAAAGGTGGTAAATCATTTTTCAAAATATCCTCATAACTTCTATTATCAATAGCCTCTCCACTATGTGTATCAGCATTATTTCCATAACCAGGAAAATGTTTTAAAGTATATGATACTCCTAAACCCTTACTAGCTTTAATAACTTCCCTGGCATACTCTGATGTAACTAAACTATCTTCACCGAGTGCTCTAGAGTACATATAATCATTACTATTAACAGACACATCAACAACAGGAGCTAAATTAAGATTAATACCTAAACCAAAAAGCAATTTACTTTTATTAATTGTATCTTCTTTAATAGCCTCAAAGCCACCTTCCAAATATAACTCTCTTGACGATTTAAAAGGTTCATTGGCTAAATTAGGATTACTACTAATTCTGACAACCTTACCACCTTCTTCATCTACAGCTGTTAAAATGGGAACTTTAGAAACACTTTGCAAGTCGCTCATCATCATCTTTACTTCATCCACACTTTTATTTTTAAAATCCCTTGCGAAAAAAACATATCCACCAAACTGATATTTTTTTAAAGTGTCTACCCCATTACTTTCTGGATATCTAACTAATAATATTTGTGCTATTTTCTCATCTAATGACATATTAATAAGTGTTTTATAAGCTTTTTCATAATATTTTTTTAAAATACCATTATCAGGTAAAATCTTTGAAGTGTTATTTTTAGACTTTAGAACTTCATAATTATTAATTTCAATATCTTGTAACTCTTTATTTTTATCTAGCTTACCTTCATATTCAAACTGTACATTATCTCCAAGTTCAATATCACCTTCTAAAAAAAATGAATAAATGATATTATCATTATCTTGAACTGTAAGTACATTATTATCTTTTTTTATCACCATAGCTATAAATTTATTTACAGTTTGTTTTTCTTCAGTATCTTCCAAAACTTCTGTTTCTTCTTTATCAAAAAGAAACAGCCAAAAGAATACTACACATACAAAAATTAATAAAAATAAAGCAAAAACTTTTCCCCTCATATCCATACTCACGCTCCCTAATTATATATTATAACTCTTAAATCTAAAAAACATGTCAAAAAAAGTTATAGTTAACAACGGGCATCTAATCAAAACATTGATTAATATTTTCGATTAAATACTTTTTGAAAATCAGATTTTTTAGTAAATTTAATTATTAAACTTTCTTCTTTAGAAAAAACATCATCTAACTTTTCGTCAATCTCAAGCTCTTCCATTATTAGCTTTAATTTTTCTGTTTTATCTTTTATACTTTCAATACTATTAGAAATCTCTGATAAATATTTTTGTAATAATTTCATTTTTTCATTATATATTAGTTTTTTATAACTCTCTAAAGTACACACGGTATCTAAAGCATTTATATTAAAAATATCACCTTTAAAAGATAAATCGTAAATTTTCATTTCCCACTTTTTAATATCAAAATTACCATAATTTAAACAATATCCAACCGTCCTATTTCCTTTTATAATATAAGAAGGATTGTATAAATTAATTTTCACATAACATCCATCTAATTGATCTTCAAATTCAGCATCCGAATAAAAATTTTCTTCCAAATAATATTGTCTTACTAATATTTCATTTCTTATAGAGCCAAAAGGTTGATAAGTTAAATCAATAGTCTCAATACTCTTTGAAGATAATACTAAAATAATTTCATCTATATTCATTTTATCTATTCCTTTTAAATTTTCCAAAACTTTATTATATTTATCTACGTCTTGACCATAATTATTCAAAATATAAAACCAAAAATCAATATATTTAGAAAAATCGTCTTTAAAAATAGACGCTCCATAATCAAATAACATATCAAAAATTGCTTGATATTTTTTATATAAATTAAACTCTTTAATATTAAATATATTTGCTGGAAACAAAATCAATTTAGGACATTTTAAAAAAGTGAGATCTAATCCAATGTTGTCAAACATTTTGCTAATAAAATCCCAACACAATTCATAATTATCTACCGAAAATTTAACAATATTTTGTAAAAGTTTCATATCTAATTGTTTCAAATTTATAAAACCATCTTTGCTTTTTTCAGCAAAATCACTTTCCACATTTTCTTTAATAGATTGCCTCTTATTATTTTGCATCTAAAAAATCATCTCCTTTGAAAATTAATATAGCAAAACTGGTAATTGCAAAACAATTTGTTTTTATATACTCTATTATTTAATCGTCTCCTTAACTCAGTTGGTAGAGCAACCGACTCTTAATCAGTAGGTCTAAGGTTCTAGCCCCAAGGGAACACCATTTAAGTATATTAAAAGAATTGGCTATGAATTCAGCAATTCTTTTAATAATTTCTAGATTACTATTTATTCACTCTTTCATCATTTTTTTACTTTTTTATATACTTCTTCACATAAATGTTTCATTGCTAGCGTAGTATCAGAAAGCTTTCTACCATTATAACCACCATCTCTATAATACCTATCCGGATAAATTCTCGAATTAATTTCAGTATCCCCTACTATCCCTTTTCTCTTTGTAATCATAATACCATCTCCATTGAAAATATAATAACAGAACAAAATGCCAAAATAAATTTTGACATTAGCTTACCTCACGGTAAGCTTTTTCTACTTCACAGAAACCTAAGGC